>JBDRQG010000211.1:0-2270 GCA_043826475.1 bacterium | reverse complement strand
GGAAGAAATCCGTCTATAAGTTGTATTCCCCTCGAAGCTAAGAATTAACGTTTTTTAATCGGAGGTGGATCATGCGTCCCAAAAAAGCAATCATTGTAATGTTAATCCTCACCCCGTTTCTGATAATCGCCAACACTGTTTTGCAGGCAGCCGGAAATGGAACTATCGAGGGAGTAGTAACCGATAAAGCTGGAAAGCCGATTATTGGCGCTTCGGTTCAGGTGGTCGGAACCAATCGGGGAGCGGTGACCGATTTTGATGGCCGGTATATCATTAAAAGAATGGAGCCGGGGGTCTATTCAATCAGGATCACTCATTTGGAATATGAAACAATCCAGATTGATAGTATTGTCGTCAAGGAAGATACTTCAACTGAGTTAACTTCGAATCTTGAGTTTAAAACTACTGATATAGATAATGTAATCAAGGTTGAAGGTAAGCAGGATCAGTTGAAAGTTTATGAAACGGCTAATCAAGCGGCAATAACGCATGAAGAAATAGAAACCGCTCCGGTAACAACAGTTGATGACTTAGTGGCTCAGGCTGCCGGTGTTGTTACCAACTCACAAGGTGAAGCTTTTATCAGAGGAGGGCGTGTTCAGCCATCAATTGGTATTCCTTCGCCTGTAAATGATTTTGAGAGTAGGAAGAAATCAAAAGATGCCAAGAGGTCTGTTCCCGAAATAAGGTATGATTATGATGGACAGGCTCATGACTGTAATGAGTATGATTATAACGAGTATGGGTATGACGATGATTACTACTGGTTTCCTGATGGGCAGTATGATGCCATGTTTTTCAAGGATTACGGAACCAACCCCTTTATAAATGCCTTCCGGGATAATCTGTCAACTTTTGCTATCGATGTCGATGATGCTTCCTATGTAATGACCCGGTCTTATCTCGAACGGGGATCACTTCCGCCTGAAGAGGCAGTCAGAGTAGAAGAGTTTGTGAATCATTTTGATTATAACTATGATGCTCCGTATAATGCCGCTTTCCAGATAAATGTCGAAGGGGGACCGGCAGTATTTGGTCCAAATCAGAGCAAGCTGCTTAAAATTGGAATCAAAGGCAAAGAGATTGCTAATCACAAGCGTCAGCCGGCTAACCTGGTATTTGTAATTGATGTTTCCGGATCAATGGCCAGAGAGGATCGTCTTGAGTTGGTCAAGAAATCATTAAGAATGTTAATCAAGGAATTGAAATCCGATGACCAGGTTGGAATTGTCATATATGGTTCCAGAGGAGAAGTATTGTTGGAACCGACGAGTATCAAACATAGAGAATATATTTTAAACACAATAGGCAAACTCCAGCCCGGCGGCTCGACCAATGCCGAAGAAGGAATACTGCTCGGCTACAAGATGGCCAATAAATATTTTGAACGCAATTGCATCAACCGGGTAATTCTCTGCAGCGATGGTGTCGCCAATGTCGGCAGAACCGGTCCGGATCAGATTTTAAGAGAGATTGAACGCTACACTGACAAAGGAATTACATTATCAACTGTCGGATTCGGCATGGGCAACTACAATGACATTCTGATGGAAAAACTGAGCAACAAGGGCAACGGCAGTTACTCTTATGTCGACGATATCAAAGAGGCTCACCGAGTCTTTGTCGAGAATCTGACCGGGATGCTTCAGGTGATTGCCCGCGATGTAAAAATCCAGGTTGAGTTCAATCCTGAGGTTGTCAAAAGTTACAGGCTTCTTGGGTATGAAAACCGTGATGTGGCCGATAATAAATTCCGCGATGACACCGAAGACGGCGGCGAGATCGGTTCGGGACATGCAGTGACAGCTCTGTATGAGATTGTTTTAAACCATAAGAGTGCCAAAGGCAATATTGCCATGGTCAATGTCCGCTATAAAGATCCAAAAGCTACTTATGTCTCGGAAGAGCCGGCTACAGAAATCAGCTATAACATTCCCGCCAGAGTATTTTCCGGATCGTTTAACGAATGTACCACTGATTTCAGATTGGCTACAGCCGCAGCAGAGTTCAGCGAAATTTTAAGAGGTTCCTACTGGGCAAAGGGATCAAGTTTGAGAAGAGTGTATGAGATTGTACGGGATGTGGAAAACGAAACCGATTCTCCGCAGGCACAGGAATTTCTTGATCTTATCAGACTGGCTGATCGTTTCGAGGATCAATTAGCTGAAAGATAACACACAATGTGCATCTTTAAGTAGTTTCAATATGGCAGAACCATTTAGTAGTTCTGCCATTTTTATTATTGCTTTTCATTATCATTTTATTATGAA
>JBDRQG010000210.1:0-3664 GCA_043826475.1 bacterium | reverse complement strand
TTTCTATATTGCTTATATAGGACATTATCACTTTGCTGTAACATACTCTTTTCAAAGGAGGCCCGCCAGTACCAGCTTGTCAATAGGATAAAAAATTGTCAGCAGACGAGGGCGTCTGATAGACAAGTTTAAAGTTACATAAATGAAAAAGGTGGATCCGAAGACGGATCCACCCTACAAATTAAAAGCATGGATCACCGATCAAGTCGGTGATGACATTTTCCTTCTCCTCATGAACATAGGTACCATCAGAATATACTTACCATCAGAACATACTTACCACCAGGATATCAGCTTAGGCTTAAAAGTATGCGGCAGGTTGTCGCTTTTTGGGATTACTCTGGCGGCAATACCGAAACGCCCGGACTCCGTGCAGGTAACCTCGCTGGAAAATGTATAAACTCCATTACTGTTATCTTCATTTGGAATCAGCATTGCCGGTGATGGAGTGCCATCCTGAAGTTGTTCCTGTGAATTCAGATGGCCGGAGATCATCTCTACCAAAACATCATCAGGAGTTATTTCTCCCAGATTGACCCTGATTTTAACCGGGAAATTCTGGCCAACAAAAACGGTACTATCAATTTCAGGGATATCCAGATTTTCGATGGTAATTTTATTCCAGCTGTTTGTCATTCTTTCCAGCCAGGAAGTTACTTCACGTGTTATAGCAAAGCTATTTTCTCTTAGTTTTTCACCGTATGATGTCGCCTTGATATAGAATTTTTCCGTATAATTCATCAGCATGTGCTGAGCGGAAAATTTTTGCCCTGACATTTTTATCGAGGCTTTCATCTTTGATAACCATTTTAATGGAACGCCTGATGCATCACGGTCATAAAAGAGAGGGATTACTTCTCGTTCAAGAGTATTATATAACATTTCCGATTCCAGCTTATCCTGGACATCGACATTGTCATAATCCTCGCCATTTCCGATTTTAAAGCCGACTTCATCGGAATATCCTTCGGCCCACCAGCCATCAAGTATGGATAAATGCAGTCCGCCGTTAAAAGTAGATTTCATCCCCGAAGTCCCCGAAGCTTCCTGTGGTCTTCTGGGGTTATTAAGCCAGACATCCGACCCCTGAACCATGTAGCGGGCAACGTTAATATCATAATCTTCAAGAAATATAATTCTGTTGCGGAAACGTTCCTCGCCAATGAGCTTGATAACATCCCTGATAATCTCTTTCCCTGGGTTATCAAGAGGATGAGCTTTTCCAGCCATGATAATTTGCATCGGTCTTTGATTGTCATTGATGATTCTAGCCAGGCGTTCCGGATCGGAGAAAATTAGGTTTCCCCGTTTATAAGTAGAAAATCTACGGGCAAAGGAGATTGTTAAAACCCGCGGGTCAAGAAGTTGATCTGCTGCTTTGATAATTAACTGCGAGGCTCCTCGCCGGGTAAGTTGCTGGTTGAGCCGTTTGCGGGCAAAAAAGACTAATCGTTCACGCCGTTTATTATGGATTCGCCAGAGTTCTGTATCAGGAATTTTGTCCACTTTTTCCCAATGTTTTGGATCACCCGGTTTTTCACGGTATTTGGGGCCGAAATAGGATTCATAAAGTTCATTCAAATCATGAGAAATCCATGATGAGGGATGAACACCGTTAGTAACATGTTTAATGGGGATTTCTTCTTTGGGAAGATCGGGCCAGATATTGTGCCACATCTCGCGGGAGACATGGCCATGAAGCTCAGAAACACCATTGGCAAAAGCCGATGTTTTTAGAGCGGCAACGGTCATCCCAAATGACTCTGTTTCATCGTCAGGGATAATTCGTCCCAGTGATAGGAATGTTTTCCATGAGATTCCAAGTTCTGAAACCTTGTCTGCGAGATAACGATGAAGAAGAACCGTGTCAAATCGCTCGTTACCGGCCGGTACGGGAGTATGGGTAGTAAAGATGGTCGTTGCCCAGACATACTGGCGCGCCTCATCAAAACTAAGGTTATGATTCTGCATTAAATGACGAATTCTCTCAAGGGTCAAAAACCAGGCATGTCCTTCATTCATATGATAAATGCTTGGTTGAATTCCCAAAGCTCTTAAAGCACGTACCCCGCCGATACCGAGAATAATCTCCTGACGGATCCGCATGTCTTTATCACCACCATAAAGAACCGAGGTAATCTCTCTGTTCTTAATAGAATTTTCTGGTATGTTGGCATCAAGTAAATAGAGCGGAATCAAACCTACTTTTACTTTCCATATCTGCAGATGAACTGGATTATCCCCCAGAGCAACAGTTACCCTTATCGGAATGCCATTTTCATCTTTGACCGGCTGTACCGGCATATGATACCAGTCATTTTCTTCGTATCGTTCTTGCTGCCAGCCATCGCTGGAGAGGAACTGGCGGAAATATCCGTAGCGGTAAAGCAAACCGGTGGCAACCATCGGAAGCCCGATATCCGAAGCGGATTTCAGCGTATCCCCGGACAAAACACCTAGACCTCCGGAATAGACCGGTAAACCGGTATCAAGACCATATTCAAGTGAAAAATATGAAATTGTCTTGTTCTTATAGTCAGGATATTCTGTCTCATACCATCTTTTACGAGAGAGATAATCCTGATATTTTTGATATACGCGGTCAAGACTGGCTACAAAACCGTCATCAGCAGCGGCTTTTAGCAAAGTTTCCTGGGATAATTTGGATAACATTTCTACCGGATTCTGATAGCATTTTTCCCACATTTCCGGATCAAGACGGATAAATAGTTTAACCAGATCCCAGTTCCAGGAGTACCAGACATTCTGGGCTAATTCCTGAAGGGCAATAATTCTTTCGGGTAATTTTGGCAGAACCAGAAATTGTTTAACGCGCATATAACTTCCCTGTTTATTTGTTCAGGATAACAAGATATTTCCTTATATCATAATTATCGCCTAAATCATAACAATTTTTATCAATAAATAGTAACATAATGTATAATAAATTGAAATATATTTTTTCCTGACTAAAAGAAGATAAAAAGAAATTGCAATTTGTCGAAATACAGTAGAAGTGACAGATTTTCAACAAATTAAAAAGGGTTGATTTTAGTCAACTATTGACTAACTTTACGCTTATGAAAAAAATAAAAAGAATTGGCATTTTAACTGGCGGGGGAGATTGCCCTGGGTTAAATGCTGTTATCAGGGCGGTTGTTAAGACTGCTGAAAATGACTACGATATCAGGGTGATAGGCTTCAAGGATGGCTATGAAGGCCTTATTGAAAACCGTTATATGGAATTAAGCAATAAGGATGTTTCCGGAATTCTCACTTATGGCGGAACTATATTAGGCACCTCCAATAAAGCCGACCCTTTTCATTTCCCTGTTCTTGAGGATGAAACATATATCTACCTTGATCGGTCAAGCCAGGCGATCAGAAATTTTGAAGCTCTTGGCCTTGATGCCTTGCTGGCTATAGGTGGGGATGGAACCATGGCGGCCTCGGCCAGAATGATGGAAAAAGGACTTCCGATTATCGGTATTCCGAAGACTATCGATAATGATCTCTGGGGGACTGATGTAACCTTTGGCTTTGATTCAGCAGTTACAACTGCAACCGAGGCGATAGATAAAATACATACGACCGCTCAGTCTCATCATCGAGTAATGATTGTCGAAGTAATGGGCCGTTATGCCGGATGGTTAGCTTTAGCATC
>JBDRQG010000209.1:0-2631 GCA_043826475.1 bacterium | reverse complement strand
CCGATGCTTTAATTCCAAACAATTTTTGAAGATACATTAAAAACTCCTGATTGTCTTTCCAGGTAGGATCAAGAATCAAATAAAACTTGTAATTTTTACCAAAGTCAACAAAACGCCTAAGAAGAAGTCGTGAGATTGTTGTTTTTCCAGTACCAATATCACCTATTATAATATTCAATCCCCGATTGAGGCGCAACGATATCTCCAATCGGTTAAGACATTCACCGTGGCTCCTCGATTGATAAAAAAAATCAGGATCCGGTGCCATAGAGAAAGGCTCTTTGGTCAAACCAATTATTTCATAGTATTCCATATATTCAAATCCAATCTGTGAACAATTTTTTCATAAGTGTTGACTTATTTTATTACGACGTTTTTCCTTTTCTTATTCGCACTAACTACTTCCTTCAACAATCCATCACACTTTTCCTTTAGAATCTCTTTCTTTAAGGGTTTATATAGTATCCCAGATACTTTCATCTTCTCCAGCTCTTTAATCGTTAAATCATCAAGATGAGTAGATATAACTACTACTTTTACTCCTTTTAATTTATCATTTGATCGCATAATACGAAAAAATTCCAATCCAGTAACACCAGGCACTACCAAATTTAACAATACCAATTTTGGTGAAGTACGGTTAAGTTTCATATATCCATCAAAACCATTTGGTGCTGTATCAATTTTTATGTTATCGTATAGTTGGTTAAGTAGATCAACTATTAAATCTCTGTGATTAGGGTCGTCATCAACAACAAGAATATCCGGGGAATTTGTATCTTCCCCGAAAAATTTAAAATCATAAAGAAAACCTTGATTATTTATAAAATCAACAAATCTTGCTCGAGGAATCCTATAATGTCCAGACGGTGTAGTAAATGCATAAAGATCACCTCTTTTTATCCAATTCTTAACTGTATTGACATCTACTTCGCAATAACGTGCTATATCTCCCGTTGTAAAGTACTTTTTTTGTTTTTTCGCTTTCACCACTTTGTTTCACCTTGCTTCACAATATTCACGAAATTAATATTCTTCACTATTTTACCACTTTTCATAATATCAAATTTTATGCCACTTATAAAAAACCAAAGGATACTATATGTAAGTTGTTTAAATACAGTCTCTATAAGACTAAATAATAAAAACGGTTTCTTAAATTATGGTATTCTTCCCACAATTATGGAATTAATACCATACACTCAATTCCATATTTTCAATAAAAGAAAATTCTAAAAGTTCCTATCCCCGCAGCAAGCTGCGGGGTATTCTTTGATTTTTTGATAAATGGTTACGCCCGGGTGGATTTCAGGGTAGACAACCAAACCAATATCTGGATTCTGAAAATCAACGCCAATCCCTGCATATCACCGGACAGCGGCTTTGTTGCAGCGACCCGGCAACCAGGTCTGACTTTCGAACAAGTTGTCGCCCGAATTCTTGCAGATTCAATTAATATTCAACCTGAATAAAGGATAAATCCGTGTTCCGCATCCGGCGCATTTACGATGACAGTCTACCGATCAATCGCCAGGCAATTTCCAGAGTACAGGAGTCTGAACGCCAAAGACTTTGAGCAGAATGGCACAATGATCGGATCGTTAGACTTGCCTTTTCTCGTCGTCCAGGAAGGCGGGTATGCTGTTCGTTCACTCGGTATAAACACCCGCCACTTTTTTTCAGGTCTTTGAAAAGGTTTTAATGTCCATTATAACAATCATAGCACCGGAGTACTCAAAAATGCAAACACTTAGCCCAGAATGGCGTAATGCCGTCCATCCGGATGATCCGGAACATGTCCGGGAAATCGTCAGTTCTACCGGATTTTTTTTCACAAGATGAAATTGATATTGCCGTCGAGCTGGTTACGGAGCGCCTGGAAAAAGGCATTGAAAGCGGGTATCATTTCATATTTGCAGAAATCGATGGTAAAACAATTGGTTATTCCTGTTTCGGTCCGATTCCCGCAACCCAGGAAAGCTATGACCTTTACTGGATCGCCGTTCATAATGATTACCGGGGAGCCGGAATCGGCAAGCAGCTACTGACGATCAGCGAAGAAGCCATTCATCGGCTTGGCGGAGGTCGTGTATATATCGAGACTTCGGGACGTGATCAATATGTATATCTACGCGCGCCTTCTATCTGCGTTGTGCGTACACGGAAGATGCCGTTCTCGATGATTTCTATGCGCCCGGTGACGCCAAGTACATTTACGTCAAGAAAATCTAATCAATTTACCTGAAATATCTTGAAAAACGCTGATTGTCGGTGACATTCCATTCCGGATTTTTCGACAATTTATCGGAAATAAAGTTGTTAATTTCACCTACACGACCTTCAATCGCATCGTACTGCCAGTTGGATTCCGGATGCCAGAAATCACGCTGGGTCAGGGTTTCAATCCGACTTAAAACACTTGGTAATCCTGACGGATCATATCCCGCTCTGTAAGCGTAAATCACACCCAGCATATCAGCTTCGGTTTCATATTTCGTCTGTCGGCGGGATGTGGCGGCTTCGAACATTTGAAACGCCATCCGGTCCAGTTCCGCATCGGAAAATTCCTCCGGGCTTTCTGCTTCCAGTTCCGTAAACGCATCTTCAGCAACAATCTGGGTTGACCGCTTC
>JBDRQG010000208.1:0-3168 GCA_043826475.1 bacterium | reverse complement strand
GGTTTTTGTTCTTTGTTGATGTATGACGGAAAGTTGAGCGTTTTTTTAGGTTTATGCGTTGTTTGAGGATTTGAGATTTTTGGTTGAGATACAACGAAAAGGTAAACTAAACTATAACCATAGTATGGAAGTAACGCTTAGAGCTGTTCGATTTAGACCATTTTTGAATATTTTCGCGTACTTCATACTTTACCCGTTAGAATATAATAAAAGGAAAAAAGAATCATGAGATTAATATTTATTACTCTTATTGCATTAACAGGTATAGTTTATTGTCAGCCAGATTCCATTTATCAACAGTTAGAGTACTATCCTCTCCAGATAGGTAATTACTGGATATACAAGACAAATCAATCAGTATTTGGTGTCGATCCTAAGATAAATTATTATTCAATAGAAGTAACGGGAAGTAAACTTCAAACCAATAATAAGGAATATAGGATCATTGTAAAGCAGAGTTTTCCTTCTGGTTCCAATTCTACTATATATTACCAGAGAATCGATACTCTCAGCGGAAATATTTACCAGTATAATCCTAATGACTCAAGTACTGATTATGAGTCAGTAATTCTAAAGTTATTTACAGAACCATGGGGTACTATTATTTGTCCAGGATATAGGCCAGCTCAGATATACGAGGTTCAATTTTTAGGGATAAATACAATTAGACAATCTTTTTATAAAGAACTTGGTTCTATGCAGAGTCAATCAGTCAGTTATATAAAAAAGTTTGGTAGAGATCATTATGGGAGTGGTGGTGGATATTCATATTATTCAGAAGAATTAATTTATGCAATGATAAATGGGATAGATTATGGAACTACTCCTAATTCTATAAATGGAGTAATAAATTCAATTGCAAGTTTTCAGCTAAATCAAAATTATCCAAATCCATTTAACTCAGTCACAATTTTACGATATGATATTCCTAAGCAATTTCCTGTCCGACTGTCAATAATTGATATGCAAGGAAGGGAGGTTCAGATACTTGTTGATCAGATCCAAGAATCTGGTAATTATAGTATTAGTTGGGACGCAGCTGTATTGCCTTCTGGTGTTTACTTTTACTCTCTTAAGGCTGGCAGTTTTAAGGATGTGAAAAAATGCCAATTAATTAAATAGTATCATATGACTGTTGACAGTGCTTATAATTATGATATATTCTAACCATTGGCTTCACCTAACGCCGGGAGCTGTTTTTTGATTGATGATTTTGCGAGTTTGCGAAGTGTATTTGAAATGTTTGAGAGTTTGCGAAATCATTCCCGCCGTATGTGAGCCTTGTCCGTTGGGTGTATAAAAATACAATGTATCTTCTCCTAAAATCTATTACAATATTTCTGTTTTCAATAATTTGCTTTGCCCAATGGTCTACCGATCCGTCAGTCAATACTCCCGTGAATATTGATGAATATATGCAGACATGGCCCGATGGTTGTACTGATATGAATGGTGGAGCGATTGTAGTATGGCGAGAGAAAAATAGTGATATTTATGCCCAAAGATTGGATAAATACGGCTATATGATGTGGGATTCTGATGGAATTCCCATATGCACAGAAGACATGGAGCAATGGCCAATTGATATCATCAGCGATGGTAAAGGCGGTGCAATAGTTCTATGGCAGGATTACCGGAAATTAACAGACAACATAAGCCGTGATTTTGCCAGTAACACCTTATACGTTCAACGAATAAACGCTGATGGTCAAGTACTATGGAATGAGAATGGGATTCAACTGAGTGATTTTCGGATTCGGACCGACTATATCATTAATCAACAAATTATGCAAACTAACTGCGAAGGAATTATATCAGATTGTCATGGTGGAGCGTATATATGCTGGACACTGGCGCATGATTCTTTAATGGGTCAAACTCAGAATCAGATAGCATATATTCAGCATGTTGATAGTACTGGAAGCATTCTCTGGGATGAATACGGAAAAACATTATTATATGGAATTAGTGCAGAACTTTCCATTGTATCCGATGATTCATCCGGTGTTTATTGTTATGTCAATCCTGATTCTGTTTACCGATTTGATTATGATGGCAATATGTTGTGGGATATTGCTTTGTACCTGCCGACCAGGTGGAGTTCGACTCTTGTTTCCGACGGACTTGGTGGATTCTATGCTGTCGGTGTTCAAAACTGGCCCGGAAAAGTTATCATGTATCGGGTAGACAGACAGGGAAATATACTTCTTAATAATTGGAATTATGAAGACGAAAAGGGTTTAAAAGAAAACAAATTATTTGTTGATTCAGATACTAAGCAAGGGCTGTTTTTAAGATGTAGAAATTATGATGGTATTATTCATATGTTACGAATTAGCCCAAATGGCAATATACTTTGGGAAAACCATGGCGATATTGATGTTCCGGCTCTTATAGATAATTTTGGAAACTGGTTCTATCTTTATTCGATAGAAGATTCTACATATCGAATATATGAAAAAAAATATGACATAGATGGGAATCCAATGTGGGGAGAAAATGGTATTCTTATTAGAGCGAGGACTGAAGATTGGGGCTGGCTTAGTCCGTGGAATTACGTGGCTGATCAGAATGGGGGATTGATAATGTTATGGTCCGAAACACGTCATTTGACTCAATATTGGGATATTATGGGACAGCAGGTTAATAGTGATGGAGAACTGGGAAACGTTGTCAATAAAATAAAAGATACAAATCAGATACCTGAAGATTATATATTACTACATTGTTATCCCAATCCATTTAACTCAACTGCGACAATTTCTTATCGGATCTTCACAAAGTCACTTGTTAAAATATCAGTCTATAATATTTCTGGATATTTAGTAGATATACTTGTTAATAAAGAACATAATCCGGGGAACTATATCATTGATTGGGATGCCTCCATATTAAGTTCCGGCATATATTTGTGTGTTCTAAGTGGAAATAGATTTTCTCAATCCACAAAGATGGCGTTAATAAAATAATTAACACCCAACCATTGTGTGCACCTAACGTCGGGAGCTGTTTTTTAATTGATGATTTTACGAGTTTGCGAACCGTTTTTGAGAAGTTTGAGAATCGGCGAAATCAATCCCGCCGTAGGTGACACTTGCCCGTTATAGTCTATAATTCCTTCATACATAAAGATATTTTTCATTTATGGATATTTTGACAGAAGATTTG
>JBDRQG010000207.1:0-3463 GCA_043826475.1 bacterium | reverse complement strand
TGTGGCTCTCATATTTATGGCATCAACTCTACCGATAATATCCCCAACTGTAACCCTGTCGCCAATGTTGATCGGTCTTTCAAAAAGCAAAATTATACCGGATATAAAATTCGACGTGATATTTTGAAGCCCAAAACCGATCCCCACCGAAAGCATTCCAAAGACTACGGTTAATCCGGTTAGATCAAAGCCTATCGACTGCAGGGCAATAATAACTACGATTACTGTCAGAATATACTGGCTTACCCTGAGCATACTATACTGAACAGCATCCTCGATTTCAAAACGTCTTAGAATACGTCGGAGAATATGCCGGTTGAATAATTTTGTCAGAACTATTAATACAAGAATGATTAATACAAATTTAACTATATGACCGATAGTAAAATGAAAGTCATTGATCTGAAAAAGAGTCGTAGATACTATTTTATTGATGACATCAATTATATCCTGCAAAGATTCAGGTATTTTCATTTATACTCCGTTTTTCTTTTACAAACCAAAACATATTCTTTTATATTCTTTTATGCAAGGGAAGAAGTAATAAAATGTAAATCAAAGGTCTATATAATGATAGATTCTTTTAAAATTGAAGGTGAATTAGTTATCCAGATTTAAATTTTATATTGCTACCAATATTTCAATATCATACTTTTCGTAAATATCAATTATTATTCAGGGATATATTATGAAATTATTACAAAAATTTCCATCATACGATTTTATTTTAAAGAGTATCAAAGATACTTTCTTGAGATTCCCATTTGCCATTATATGTGCATTAATCGGGACAATAATAGCTGTTTACCTAATTCAATTTGAGCGTATTGAGACTGCCTTCTTTCAACAAAAAATACTGGCTCTTTTGATATTAGGTCTCCCCCTTTTCATAGCCTTGGCAATATTTGCCGAGAGACTGGGATGGAAATTAATTGACCGCATATATTTTCAGTTCGTCGGAGTTTTATTGCTGACGGCATGTTATTTCACCCTGCCGGAAGATATGTTTTCAGTTGAAAAATATATTATACGATTTCTTTTATTAACCCTCGGGCTTCATTTTCTAATTGCCTTTCTTCCGTTTTACAAAGGGAAATCGTATAATGGTTTCTGGCAATACAATAAATCCCTTTTTTTAAGATTCCTTACAGCCTCATTATTCTCTGCAGTAATGTTTGTTGGACTCCTGATAGCCCTGGCGGCTGCAGACCATCTATTTGGAATTGATGTAAAAGAGGAACGATACTTTCAATTATGGGTAATTATTGTTGGCATCTTTCATCCTCTTGTCTTCCTGGGTGGATTTCCAAAAGATTTCGATGTATTAGAGAATATCACAGACTTCCCTAAAGGATTAAAAGTCTTCACTCAGTACATATTGCTGCCTTTAGTAGTATTGTATTTTGTTATTCTAATAATTTATGAAGGCAAGATAATCTTTACCTGGAACTGGCCCAGCGGCTGGGTTGCAAATCTGGTCCTATGGTATTCAGTGGTAGGCATCCTATCGATGCTCCTGCTTTACCCGCTCCGTTTAAGTGATAAATATAAATGGCTTAATATATTTTCAAATTGGTTTTTCCGGGCCTTGGTTCCTCTTCTTATCATGTTATTTATATCGATATTTAAAAGAACATCAGAATATGGAATTACGGAGAGCCGATATCTTGTTATTGCTATGGCTATTGGCCTTTCCATTGCTGTTCTTTATTTTATTTTCAGTAAAGTAAAGGATATGAGAATCATCCCCATTATCTTATGCTTTATCGCTTTTCTTTCCTCATTTGGTCCCTGGGGTGCTTTTGCTGTTTCAGAAAAAAGCCAGAAGTCTCGCCTTAATTCTCTTCTGATTAAGAACGAGTTATTAATTGATAATACCATTTCAAAAGCAGTGGGGGAAATCAACTTTGATGACAAAAAAGAGATAAGCAGCATTATCAGTTATTTGGTAGATCGACATGGGATCACTTCTTTTGAAAGCATGTTTGCTGAAGAACTACCAAAATCTATGGATACCCTTTCTAAGAATAGTATCAAAACTGAGCTGGCTAAGTTGATGGGCTTTGAATTTATCCAGGAATGGGACTATCAGAACGAAAACCAGTTTTACAATTTCAGGTTAAAAGACCAGAGTATTATAGATATTTCAAAATATGATCAACTTATAGAATTATCAGATCTGACAAATTATGACAATGAAAGTATAATATTATTGCAACATGACACATGCACTATTAGCCTAATTGCAGACAGTTCTATTATAAAATTACATTTTAAAAACGAAGCTGAATCACGCTCTATAAACCTTCAGAAAAATATTATGGAAATGGCTGCTAAAGGGTATAATCATGACTTTTCTCAGGAATTTTTAATGTTTGATTTTCCCGAAGGGAACCCCGGATCAACAATTCTGATTAAATATATGAACGGTTATTACACAAAAGATAGTATTCCATCGATAAACTCAATGGGTTATAAATTGTTCATTAGCAATGGAGAATAATTTATGCCCGCACCAACAATAATTGGAGAACGCATCACCTTAAGGCAAATTAGAAAGAGTGATGCCATATCAATTCAAAAACATGCTAATGATAAACTAATTTCCAGATATATGATACTCCTCCCCTATCCATATAAACTCGAGGATGCCTATTCCTGGATTAGAATCTGCCACCGGGTTAACCGATCCAAAACCGATATTATGTGGGGAATACAGGATAATGACACCGGCGAGATTATTGGAGGAATGGGTTTACACCATATCAATTATCAGAACAAAAATGCTGAGACCGGTTATTGGATCGGAAGAATATACTGGCGGCGGGGCTTGATGAGCGAAGCGGTCAAAATGGTTCTAAAATATTCATTTAGTGATCTTAAACTGGTACGCGTTTATGCGGTCTGCATGCAACCAAACAAAGCCTCTATGGGAGTTTTGAAAAAACTGGGTTTCACCAAAGAGGGAATTCTGCGCAAAGCCTGTTACAAAAATCGGAGATGGTATGACATCCATACCTTTGGAATATTGAAAGAGGAATTCGGGAAATAACTTAAAAACAATGATAATCTCTTTATGCAGTGGAGTAAAACAATACCGGATTCAGGATTGAGTTATAAAAAATCTTGACAATCAATTTCGAGATGGGTTAAATTTAAAATTAAAGAGTACATACGATACAGTCGGTTTACTGTATTCAACAAAGGAGGTACGATATGGCTAATAAGGAAAAACCAAAAAAAGAGCCGAAGAAAAAGGCCACAAAAACAATTAAGGAAAAACGTAAAGAGAAAAAGGAAAAGAAGGAAAAATAATTTCTTTTTCGTTATTCCTGAAAATTTTGGGCAGGATCCCTTTTGTGATCCTGCCTTTTTGATATTCCGTGCCTGTCAGACACTCTCGTCTGCTGGCTGATTTTTATGTGTCGAAAGAAAGTAGGGTGGATCCGTCTTCGGATCCGCC
>JBDRQG010000206.1:0-5837 GCA_043826475.1 bacterium | reverse complement strand
ACTAATATATAAAATTGAACAGTAAACCCACCGCAAGCGGTGGGCTACTGACGTTAGATTTTTTGTAAACCCACCATAAATGGTGGGCCACCTAAAATGTGACTTTGTGTCTATTTCTGGTTTTGCAGTGCCTGTTTGAGTCCCTCGATGATTTTCACCGGAGTTGGGTCGACCTTGTTCAGTATAGCCAGATAGTATGAAACAAAATCACCCATCTGCACCAGGCTCAAAATTCTTTCCAGCGGCGATTGTCCGCGTGAATGGACATCAGTCACTTCCACTTCACGGCTCTGGATAACGTCTTTAACGATGTTCATCCGTTTCCTGATTTGCGGATGGTCATCCTGATCACGCAGGATAATCACTGCGAGATGGTTTTTGTGCATCGATATTAATTCGGACCATCCGACCAGTTCGTTATGATTGAATTCGGCAAACTGATTGTGGAAGGCAAGGGTCTTAGAATTTTCGCAGATTTGCCCTTTCCATCGCATCCCAACCGCATCGGTAATTGTAGGTCCGGTATAAATCAGGACGATTTTATTCTGGATAGCTTCGGCGAGATGTTTGGCTGGGTTGGAGATGACAGGGCTATCCTCGATATATTTATCACGGAATTTTTGAAGCGAGTTTATAACCGTGTCTATCTCTTTAGTAACCTTTTTAATCAGTCCTATTTTTTCAAAGAAATGAATCATCGGGATAAGGGAATAACCCAACGCAGCGCGGGGTTGAAGCCCAGGCGGGAGTTTAGCCATCGGCAGTTCATTCAGTTTGGCAATGTCACCAATCAAACCGCCGGTCGTTAAAACAGCCATCATTGATTTTCTGTCAAGGGCATCATTGGCGGCAGCTACCGTTTCTTCGGTATTGCCGCTATAGGATGATATAATAACCAATGATTCATCATCAACATATTCCGGCAGGACATAGTGGCGGCAGATTTCAACCGGGACCAGAAGAATTGATCTTAAATAACTGCGCAGGATATCACCGCCTATTGCCGATCCGCCCATACCGGCAATAACAATATTTTTTATCCCCAGGTATTCTTCAGCCTCAACCCGCCATAGTTTGCCGATTTTATCAGCCTCGGAAATCTGTTCCGGGAAATCAAAAATGCTGTTGTACATGTTGCCGGGGTCCATTAGTCTGATTTGTTCTACTTCGTCAAGTATACTCAATGTCATGTTCCTTCTTTTATATTAACCACACTTATTTTCTTTTTATGGCATTACTGAAATCATCCAGGCAGTTCATTACCTGCTGTACCGTACCGCAGGCCATAACCGACCCAACCAAATGATGAACCAGCGAAGAGTCAATTCTTTTTACATTCCTGCAGATATCAACGATCCTATTCGGAGTCATTGACAGGAGATCAACGCCCATCCCGATAAACAGGGGAAGAGCTCGTTCATCTCCAGCCAGTTCACCGCAGATTGAAATAGGGATAGCCTCTTTTTTACAGGCTTTGACGGTCATATTGATCAGGTTCAAAACAGCCGGATGAAGGGGATTATATAGATCCCAAACGCGGTTGTTCATCCTGTCAGCAGCCAGTGTATATTGAGTCAGGTCGTTTGTTCCGATTGAGATAAAATCAACACATTTGGCTAAGGTTGAGGCAGTCATAGCAGCCGAAGGTATTTCCACCATGATCCCAACTTGAATATCCGGATCATGTTCAATACCTTTCCTTCGCAGGCTGAGTTTTACCTGGGAGATTATTTTTTTGGCTTTATTTACTTCCTGGCTGTCGCTGACCATAGGGAGCATAATTTTTAAATTTTTATGAACTGATGCTCTCAGGATAGCCCGTATTTGAGTTCTAAAAATTTTCTCCGTACCCAGCAAGGCGCGAATCCCGCGCCATCCCAGGGCCGGATTTTTTTCAGGAACCCATTCGTTAAAAGAAGCCATTTTGTCATATCCGAGGTCAAAGGCACGAAGTATGACTGGTGTTGGAGCAAATATTTCAGCAATTGTTGAGTAATAATTATACTGAGTCTCTTCGTCGGGGAAATCATTATTGGCCAGACAAAGAAATTCGGTCCGGTACAGGCCGATAGGAATTTTACGATCAGCTAAAATATTATCGGCTGGACCGGGAAGAGAGAGATTGGCTCCTATGCCGACAGGTATTCCATCGGAAGTAACAGGAGGAAAGGGAGATAATTTTCTGATTCTGGTAATCAGAGCCGGTCCCAGGCTTTTGCGGCGAGCATGGTATTCGCTCCAGTCATCATCAGTCGGATTTATTATAATCTCACCGGCTGAGCCATCAAGAATAAGACGACTGTTATTTTTAATTTCTTTCCATCCCTGTTCTGCCAACACTACCGGCAGAGAGAATGATCTGGCAATCAGCGACATGTGCGAGTCCGCCCCCCCTTCGGCTGTTACGAAACCAATGGCTTTGAGGTCACGATAGGAAATGATATCATTGGGGGAAAAGGATTCGCCAACCACAATTGTATTTGGAGCTAATCGGAGGGATTGAGTTACCCCGCCTGTCAAATGGCGCAGAACTTTATTGGCTACAGCCTCGATATCAATAGCCATTTGCTGCATGTATAAATCCGAAGAGTTCTTCAAATGGGCCGTAGCTTCTTCTATGGCAGTGTTGTAAGCGAAGGCAGAATTTAACAATCTGGTACGGATTATCTTTTTAACGGTATTTAAAAATTCGTAATCACCGGCAATCAGAAGCTGGGCATCAAATATTTTGGCAACCGGACCGCCCGCTTTGCGAAGAGCCGCCTCCCTCATGGACTGCAGTTCAACGATTGTTTTTTCAACAGCTTTTTCGAGTAACTCGTTCTCTTTATTGACCTTGGAGGCAGTTATCTGATTATGCGGGATTTGAAAATCACCAGTCATAATGACATGGGCTGTTCCCATGACAATGCCGCTGGAAATTGAGATTCCCTTTATAATTTTCTTTCTACCGCTCAAAATGATACAACTCTCCAATCTAATTTAAGTTTTAAAGTATAAGGGAAGTTATTGGGGTAAGGCAAGAGGAATATCATTCCGATGGAATATCATTCCAATGGAATATCAGTTCAATTCACCAAAACCGGAGTCAATAATATCGATAATAGCTTTTAGTGCCTCAGCTTCATCCGGGCCGTTTACTTCGATAGTCAAAACCGAACCCTTCTCGGCGGCCAGGGTCATAACTCCCATAATTGATTTGCCGTTAATGGGATGGCCGTCCTTGCTGATTAGAACTTCAGATTGGAATTTTGAAGCGGTGCTGACCAGAGCCGCTGAGGGGCGGGCATGAAGTCCATATTTATTTTTAATCGTGGCGGTTTGTCTTAGCATGATGTGAATTCTTCGGATAACACGAATCTTTTTCCTGATAATTCACGAACAATCCCTTTAAGCTCAAGAGCCAGAAGCAATTGGGATAATTCGCCGATTGAAAGGTTGGCTACCCTGGAAAGCTGGTCTAAATGAATCGGTTCCGATGAAATAAGTTCAATCAATTGTTTTTCCAGTTCAGTCATATCGGGTGGTTTGGAAAACATTTTTGAGGTAACTTTACCTTTGAGTGTGGGAAGTTCCGTATAAATATCTTCAACTGACGTAACAAGGGAAGCGCCGTCTTTTATCAATTGATTGGTTCCAATACTGGTTTTTGAGAGGGGTGATCCGGGAACGGCAAAAACATGCCGTCCCTGTTCAATGGCCAGAGTCGCAGTTATCAGGGCTCCGGATATCTGGCCGGCTTCAACTACAATCAATGCTTCAGACATCCCGGATATTATACGATTTCTTGCCGGAAATGTACCTGGAGTCGGCATGGTTCCGGGGAGGTATTCAGAAATTATGGTTCCCGATTCTTTGATTTTTTCAGCGAGTGATTTATTTGAGGCCGGGAAGATATAATCCAATGAACTCCCCCAGACAGCAATGGTTTTACCCCCGGCATCCAAAGCTCCGGCATGAGCTGATGAGTCTATTCCCTCAGCCATTCCGGAAACTATTACAATCCCATCCGAAGCCAGCGACCGAGCCAATTGGAAAGCCATTTGGCGGCCACTGTCGGTTGGATGGCGGGTTCCGACAATGGCTATCATACGGTCGTTGATATCAATCGGCTGACCAATATTAAAAATGAGGGGAGGAGTGCGCGTGATATTTTTAAGCAGACGGGGGAATTCGATTTCATCTGAAAAAAGGAAATCCCATTTTAGTTTTTCAATTTGTTCGACAACTTCAGATGCTTTGGCTTCATCATAGGATTCTTTTAAATCTGAAGCAAGAGAGCGCGAAAATTCTCTTACTTTTTCAAGTTCGGAAAGAGGTGCATTTACAATATCTGTTATTGATCCAAAGGTATTGATAAGATTTTTAAAACGCTGCGGACCAATTCCGGGTACTTTTAGCAGGGCAATAGTCTGGATTAGTTTTTCTTTTCTATTTCTGTCCATACAGAGCACTTTCTATCGCATTCAGGAATTTGTCCGACCCCATTCCGGTGACAGCCGATATCATAATATAATCATCAGGCCAGTCTTTGGAAATCACTTTTATGTCGTCTTTACTGACGGTGTCAAGCTTGGTAATAACGACCAATGATGGCCTTTTTAACAGGTCGGGATCAAAACTTTTAAGCTCCTGTCTTAATGTCTCCAGAATATCGTTGATCATGACATCATTGACATCGATAATATAAACAATAAGCCGGGTTCGCTGAATATGTTTTAAGAATTGGTGGCCTAACCCCTTTCCCTGAGCTGCTCCCTCAATAAGACCGGGGATATCGGCCATCACGCAGGAATTGTAGCCATGAAGTTTCACAATGCCAAGATTGGGGACTAAGGTGGTGAAAGGATAATCGGCGATTTTTGGCCGGGCAGCAGAATAAACCGACAAGATCGTAGATTTGCCCGCATTGGGCAGCCCCACCAGACCAACATCGGCAAGAAGTTTTAATTCAAGCGATACTCGTTTCTGTTCCCCCGGTTGTCCCGGTTTGGCAATTCTCGGAGTCTGATTAGTAGCTGTTTTAAAATGATCATTGCCCCAGCCGCCACGCCCCCCTTTAGCCAGGATTATTCTTTTGTTCGGTTCATCAAAATCGGCGATCAATTCATTGGTATCGAGATCTTTTACAAGGGTACCGACCGGGAGTTGAATTTCCAGATCACTGCCTGATTTGCCGGAACAAAGTTTTCCCTCGCCAGGTTTGCCGTTGTCGGCTTTGACATGCTTTTTATACCTGAAATCCAGCAGGGTGGTTAGATGCGGATTGGCAACACCGATAACAGTGCCGCCGCGACCCCCATCACCGCCATCGGGTCCACCTTTGGGAATATATTTTTCCGTATGAAAGGCGACACAGCCATTACCGCCGTCACCGGCTTTAAGATCAATTTCAACATAATCTATAAACATGGGTAGAATATTGCGAAGTTTTACCCACTTGTCAATTTGTATTGAAAGTTCTGGTTATTATATATTGTTTTCCAAAATAGTTTAATTGGGAATTTTTCTTATCCTAAATAACGGATTGACAAAAGGTAGATAATATTGTATTTAATATCTATACCTAATTGATAACCAGGTTGCTAATATTTTGAAAAACTAAATATATTTTTTTTGTGTGAGGTGTTACAATGCGCTGGATGCTTGTTTTTATGATCCTGGTGTTGATGGCTTCCTCAGTTTTAGCTGCAAAATCTCCCGTCCAAGAACGGAAGATTGACCCCCGCGTTTATAAGATGACCCAATTTGCATTCCCGGGTGAAGATTACGTTCTGCCTTATCCCGATGAAACTATCGGACAAGCAGGTCCTCATGATGTTGAGGCTGCCAGACAG
>JBDRQG010000205.1:0-4169 GCA_043826475.1 bacterium | reverse complement strand
CTACTATTACATGGGCTTGCTCACAGCTGCGGCTTTACACGGCGCTGCGCATCAGCGTCCCCAGGTATCATATGTAGTAACTGTCAGAAATATGCGTCCATTATACATGAAGGTAGTCAAGGTCAATTTTGTCCTTAAGTCGTCTATTCCTGCAATTGCACTGGTAGATAAAAAAACACTGACTGGCTTCCTAAAAGTCTCAAATCCGATACTGACTGCATATGATCTGCTTTTGTATTTATATAAAGTTGGTGGTCTTAGCCGTACTGCTGAAATACTGTCAGAATTGGTTGAAGTTATCAAACCGGAAGACTGGGAAATTTTGTCTGAGATAGATGTGAAAGTAGCACCTTTACAGCGGTTGGGATATATTCTGGAAATTACTCTGGGACAAGCCGCCCTGGCAAATAGTCTTTACCAGGTCATTCAAAACCAAATCCGGTTTCGTGTTCCCCTCAATCCCCGTAAAGCCAAGGCCGGCTTCCCGGGCAACAACCGGTGGAAAGTTATTGAAAATTACCAGATAGAAGCGGAAATATGATACCTCAAATCATTATATTGGAATGGAGGTCCATCGTACCCTGGCAGAAAGTTGAAATGGTTGAACAGGACCTGATCATCAGCCGGGCTATTGTAGATATTTTTAATGATCCGTTTCTGCGCCAGAAAGTGGCTTTTCGTGGGGGAACGGCGCTGCATAAACTCTATTTTCAGCCGGCAGCCCGTTATTCTGAAGATATTGATCTGGTCCAGGTATCTGCAGAATCAGTCGGTGAAACGATTGATCATTTTCGGCAGTTGCTGAATTACCTGGGAGAACCTACCCGGAGCCAAAAGCATCGCAACACAACATTGATCTACCGCTTTGAATCAGAAACTCCGCCTACTGTGCCGCTGAGATTGAAGATCGAAATCAATTGTCGGGAACATTTCACCGTATTCGGCTACCAAACGATTCCATATAATGTTGAGTCCCGTTGGTTTTCCGGCCAGAGCGATTTGCTCACCTATTCCATTGAAGAACTGCTGGGCTCAAAGATGCGGGCGCTATACCAGCGTAAAAAAGGCCGTGACCTGTTCGATCTGTGGTATAGCCTAAACCATCGGACGATTGATGTGGCACATGTATTACAGTCGTTTGACGTTTTTATCAGGCATAATGAGTTAACGATTCAGAAAGAAGAATACATCGACAATGTCCATGATAAGATTTCTGATCCTGATTTTCGCAGTGATATTGCCGGTCTGATTCGGCCTGGTATCGAGTACGACCTCGAACAGTCTTTTGATTATTTGAATAAGAACCTCTTTTCAAAAATGAACTCACAGATAGGATTATTATCATGACCGATGCCGCTTCTTTAGTATCAAAACTCTGGAATTACTGTAATGTACTCCGTGATGACGGGGTCAGTTATGGGGATTACGTTGAGCAATTGACCTATCTTCTGTTTCTGAAAATGGATGATGAGCGGAGCAAACCGCCCTACAATAAAGAATCACAAATACCGGCCGAATTCAACTGGGAGAGTCTGCGGAATAAAGAGGGCGACGAACTTGAATTGCATTACCGTCATCTGCTGGAAAACCTGGGAAAAGAATCCGGACTAATTGGTGTCATTTTCCGTAAGTCCCAGAACAAGATCCAGGACCCGGCGAAACTGCGCCGTATCATTAAAATGATCGATGATGAAATCTGGATGGGTCTGGACGTTGATGTCAAAAGTGAAACCTATGAAGGTCTGCTGCAGAAGAATGCTGAAGATGTAAAAAGCGGCGCCGGTCAGTATTTTACACCCCGACCATTGATCAACGCGATTGTTGAAGTCATGCACCCGGAACCGGGAATCCAAATTATGGACCCGGCCTGCGGTACCGGCGGATTTCTCATCTCTGCCCATAATTATATTGCCCATCAGTTTCAACTGGATAAAGAGCAGAAACAACACTTGCGAAAGACTGCAGTATCCGGGATTGAAATCGCCGATAGTGTCGCCCGGCTCTGTGTGATGAATCTCTATCTTCACGGTATTGGCGGTGAAAATAGTCCAATCGAAGTGAAAGACTCATTGGAATCACTGGGCAACGATCGTTACGATATGGTGCTTACCAATCCACCCTTTGGTAAAAAGAGCAGTGTTACAATCGTCAATGGTGGTGGGAAGGCATCCCGAGAAGCCATTTCCTATGAACGCCAGGACTTTTGGGCAACCACATCCAACAAACAGTTAAACTTTGTTCAGCATATTAAATCTCTGTTGAAGATCAACGGCCGGGCCGCTGTCGTGGTTCCGGATAATGTTTTGTTTGAAGGCGGAGCCGGTGAAACTGTGCGTCGGAAATTACTACAGGAATACGATGTTCATACTCTATTACGACTACCAACCGGTGTTTTCTATGCTCAAGGTGTTAAGGCGAATGTGATCTTCTTTGACCGCAAGCCAGCCAGTGAGAAAGTCTGGACTGAGAAACTGTGGATATACGATCTGCGGACAAATAAACACTTCACATTGAAGACCAATCCGTTAAATCATACAGACCTTGAAGATTTCATTAAATGTTATAATCCCGAAAACCGCCATGACCGCCAGGAATCCGAACGGTTTAAATCGTTTACTTATGATGAACTGATTCAAAGGGACAAGATCAGTCTGGATATCTTCTGGTTGAAAGATGAGAGCCTTGAGGATATAGACAATCTTCCTGATCCGGATGTACTCGCTGCCGAGATTGCCGATAACCTCGAAGCAGCATTGGAGCAGTTTCGGGGGATAGCAGAGGAATTGTAAACTGAGTAATTACCTGCCACTATGTCGCTTTTCCCGATTTTCTCTCGTTGACAAGTTTGTTTTAACAACGGACTACTATCTATTCTTGAATTAAGATATTTATACTAATTACATCGGGAGTAGTTGAATAACTTGATTTGAATTTATATATAGTATTTGCCAAAACAAATCGGTTCCCTTCTTTTACACAGTATTTTGACTCGGTTATAAGTGGTTTTAATGAAATTGGATAACACCACTGAATTGTCAGTTTTAGATCATCTCCCTCTTTTTCAATATTTGTTAAAATATCAGAGGCAATCCGTACCAGGTTATAGTAATTTTGCCGACCGGAAAAGAGGTTGTATTTTTCGTAGCGGTTTATCTCGTATGTATTCCAGCAGGAACGGGCCAGATGATCTTCATTGGCCCGTGCTGCAGCAATATATTTTTGTCATAAGGCCACAACCTCTCCGGTTTCCTCGTCGTCCAATGCCTGAATGCTGTCGGCAATTTTTAATTCTTCGGATTGAGCAAAACAAACCGATCCGCTGAAAAGCCTGAAAGTCTGTGGATTAACATCAGGGATGGCCTGGTGCATCAAACCAATGAACATTAAAGTCAATCCTGTCATGAGAATGAAGCATTTTATTCCAAAAGAATTCATGATAATCTCCTTTAAATATTATTTTTCATCTCAGAATTATTGCAGTTATTTATTTCGGTCAGATTATAATACACCATCTGTCCCGTAACCACCGGTCTAATTACTATCTTATCCATCTTGAGATAAATATAATCAGGAATTCAAAAAAATCAACGGCATTTATTCATTTTGTACAGAATTAAAATGAAAAAGTTTCCTTTTTATACAAAGATTCTTATCCTGATTACCAAAAACCTTGCTTGGAACTTCGATATCCTAGTTTAGAACACCAAATTCCTTGTTTGGAACTCCGAATTCCTTGTTTGGAGCTTCGAATTCCTTGTTTAGAACTCCGAATTCGGGCAGATGTATATTATGGGAGAAGTCGTGATATTTTAACAAGAAGGGATATGACAAAACACAATACAATGAAACTGAGAAAACAGCAAAATCTGAGTGTGATAGTATGAGATATCCTAACACCAGTTGCATATCAAAAAACTCTCTCTTATATTTTAGCACGATTAGTCCCAAATGTTTTGACGACATACACTTGATATTCATTGTCAAAAATATTGATAATTCTTTTAAATTAACGTAAATAGTGGTCGGATTCAGATAATATTGTAACGAAAATACAGGTAATTTTATCTGTTAGTTTTCCGTTGCGTGTGTAGGAAACATTATTTAAATTAAGTCTCGTTTTTTGAAGCACTTACAGACGGGCAAAGCAGAAACACTATAGTAACAGATAG
>JBDRQG010000204.1:0-17772 GCA_043826475.1 bacterium | reverse complement strand
TGAAACCGGTTATAAAAGAATGAAAAGCGGAGTAGATGAGAACTTATCACGATTTATTGATAACTCTCTTAAATTTGATTCCTCGCTTGAGGCTTTTGGAGAACAAATCAAAGGGAAAATAGAATTTTCGTTAAAGCAGTTGGAAGGCAAAGTCTTTTCGGCTCATAAGAAAAAATCAAAAGAGACTCGTGAACGAATATATCGTCTATGGAATACATTATTTACAAATCGTAATTTACAGGAACGGACATTAAATATCTCTTATTTTATTTCAAAATACGGGTTTGATGTCATTAAATTTATCTATGATCAGCTGGATAGTGAAGAGAATGCTCACCAGTTGATTTACTTATCAGAGATGGAGAAAAAGTAAATGGTAATCGGCATTACTTGTTATCCTTCCGCCGGCGGTTCCGGCATAGTTGCTACCGAATTAGGCCAGCAGTTGGCTCGACGAGGGCATGAAGTTCATTTTATATCTTATGGCATTCCCTTTAGGCTGGATAAATATGAACCTAATTTATTGTACCATGAAGTCGAAACCAACGCTTATCCGCTGTTTAAATTCCCTCCTTATACTCTGACGCTGGCTGCCAAAATGGCCCAGGTTTCCCGGGATTATAAACTTGATATTTTACATATGCACTATGCTATACCACACGCCACCTGTGCCTATCTGGCTAAACAAATATTAGCTGACCTGGGGAATCAAATTCCCAAGATTATTACAACCCTGCACGGAACAGATATTACCCTGGTAGGTCAGGATCCGTCGTTTTATGATATGACGAGGTTTTCAATAAACGCCTCTGACGGATTGACTGCGGTGTCAAATTATCTCGCTGAAGAGACCAAAGAAGTTTTCAATCTTGAAAAAGAGATTAGAGTTATTCACAACTTTTTTAATGCGGAACGATTCCGACCTGATTTGTGTGAGTGTGTAAAATCTGATTTTGTAAAGGATAAGGAATTTCTGCTGGCGCATGTTTCAAATTTCCGTCCCGTTAAGAGAACCCTTGATGTTATAGATATATTTGAAAAGATATCAAATGAAGTCCCCGCAAAATTAATGCTTGTTGGTGAAGGACCGGATACGGTTTTAACCAAACGACAGATTAAAAAGAAAAATCTTGAAGATCGGGTCTTTTTCCTTGGTAATCAAAACCGGATAGAGGCTGTCCTTCCATGCGCTGATCTCTTTTTGATCCCTTCGGAAGAAGAATCATTCGGTTTGGCTGCTCTTGAAGCATTAGCTTGTGGTGTTCCTGTTATCGGGACAGCCGGGACAGGGTTGGTTGAGGTTGTTGATGATTTCGAAAATGGTTTTTTGTTACCCGTAGGTGATACCAGTTCGATGGCCAGAGCGGCATTATCTTTGTTGAACAATAAAACCCGTCTAAATGAGTTCAAGAAAAAAGCAGCTAAAAATGCTCTGGAAAAATTCAATGCTGATAAGATTGTCGCACAATACTTAAAATATTACGAGGAAGTCCTCAATGCCGAATAATAAAACATTAGATGTTTTGGCTATTGCAGCTCATCCCGATGATATAGAAATCACCAGCGGAGGGACGCTTCTTAAGATGGCTGCAATGGGACGTAAAACCGGCGTGCTTGATCTTACTCGTGGGGAAATGGGGACACTGGGAACTCAGGAGGATCGCGATAAAGAAGCTGAAGAGGCTGGAAAATTATTGAAATTATCATGGCGGGGAAATTTATCCTTCCCGGATTCAGCTATCGAATATAATCAAGAAAACAAACTCAAGCTGGCTCAGGTGCTTAGAGATAAAAGACCGGAATTGGTAATCCTGCCCCACTGGAATCAGCGTCACCCTGATCATCTCGCTTGCAGCCGTTTGGGCTACGATGCCTGTTTTTTAGCCGGTCTCAAAAAAGCTGATTTAGATGGAGAACCATTTCGTCCGAGAAAAATTATTTATGCTTCATATTTTAGAAATACTGATTATTCCTTTCTTGTGGATATATCGGATTTTATTGATCAGAAATGCGAAGCGGTAGGGGCGTATAAATCACAATTCTCAAATTCTGTTACAGCCAAACATATTTTCCAACCTGGAGTGGATATCTATGAATTGATGCGCACCAGAGCCAGAGCATTAGGGCAGCTTGTAGGTGTTCAATTTGCCGAAGCATATACAATCAAAGAGCATATTTTAATCGATGACCCCCAGCATATGCGGGTAAATTCGATTTAGATTCTGCTTATTTTCAGTTGCAATATTATTTCTTTAAGGTAATATTTGTAAATGAAAAATGTTTCCCAAAAATTAGATCCATTATTGAAGAATACTCAGTATTCAAGTAATATTACATCTGGGATTAGGGTGACCTGGATCGGGTCGGTTATCAATATTCTACTGGTTATTTTTAAATTATGGGCTGGGTTTATCAGCAACAGTCAGGCTCTGATTGCTGATGGCATTCATTCTCTGTCCGATCTGTTTACTGATGGTATTGTTATAATAGCTCTCAAATGGGGACGAAAGCATGAAGATGAGGATCACCCTTACGGCCATGCCCGTATCGAGACTATCTCAAGCATGATTGTCGGGATATTCCTGATATTGGTCGGTTTGGGTATTACAATTACAGCAATCGAAGCTATCAGCGAACATAAGTCATCCACACCGGGATTATTTGCGATTTATACAGCGGCAATTAGTATTATTTTAAAAGAGCTGATGTACTGGTATACTTTGATAATCGGAAAGAGGCTCAAAAGCCTTGCTCTTATTGGCAATGCCTGGCATCACCGCTCCGATGCTATGAGTTCGGTAGCTGTTTTGATAGGGGTTGGGGCTACATATTTTAATCCCGATTGGCACCTTGCTGATGCTTATGCTGCACTGTTTGTGACCTTTTTTATTGTCAAAATCGGTAGCAATCTGGTCTGGAATGCGTTCAAGGAATTATCCGATTCCGCTCCGGGTATGCAGGTTATGAAGCAGATTGAAAATACTGCTAATGATATTGATGGTGTGCTGGAGGTTCATGATTTACGTGCCCGATATTCCGGTTCACAGATATTTGTGGAACTGGATATAGTTGTTGATCCGACTTTGACCGTAAAAGAAGGGCATGATATAGCTCATGCCGTAAAAATTACATTGCTCGATCACTTTACCGATGTCACCCGTGTTTTTGTGCATGTTGATATTGAACCAAAGAAACAATAATTAACTTATCTTTTATTTTATACAATCATTTTAGTAATATTGCCTTTAACCATTTATTTGCGTATAATCTTTTCGGAAGCGGATGTCGTCTGGTGGCGGTCCCGGCCTTCAAAGCCGTGAGGGAGGTAATCGTATTATCTCCGGTGGGTTCGATTCCCACCCCTTCCGCTTATTAATTCCAAAAACTTTTAATTGCTCCTTGATGCAAAAGGATATTTATTTTATTGTAATAAATCAAATACTGTGCGAGGTTTTATGACAAAGCTGCCTGATGGAATTAATCCCTATAAAAATAACCAATTGAACCCAGCTAACTATACTCAAAATCCATATATGCCAGGTATGAATGACGATCAGAATCTTGGTATGGGAATTATTGCCGGTCTGGCGGCGGCTATCATCGGGGGTGTCCTCTGGGCGGTGATTACATATTATGCCGGTATCCAAATTGGATGGATGGCGGTTGGAGTCGGTCTTCTGGTAGGCTTCAGCATCCGACATTTCGGAAAAGGAAAAGATGTCAGCTTTTCAATAGCAGGGGCTTTTTTTGCCCTAATGGGTTGTTTATTGGGGAATGTTTTTACAGTCTGTATGTATATTTCGGTTGAGAGTGGGGAAGGTATATTCGAGGTTTTATCTGGATTGGATTTTTCGACAATATCCAATTACCTGATTGCCTCGTTCCAGCCGATGGACGCTCTCTTTTATGGAATTGCAATTTATGAAGGTTTTAAGTATTCAGTTGTTAAAACCATCCCTGATAAAGAAAATAAAAGCTAAAGTATACTATTAAATATTCTGCGCAACGTATTGTATATTAATAGATTACGTATTGCATGTAAAATATTTTCTATTTACATAGCATTTATTAATAAGAATGTGATTGCTTCTTATTCCGCAAGTATTATTTTGGCCTTTGAAAAATTTTAGTATTTATACAGGTTAAATTATTAATAATAAAATATGATCTAACAAGCTTAACGTATCAACATTATCTAAAACTTACTAACGAGGAGAGAAGAGTTATGAAAAAATTAGTGTTATTGGCTATGGCGATGCTTTTATGTTTCGCATTTGTCAGCTTTGCCGGCGATGATGAAGGGCAAGTAGGACAAGATATGGCTATGGCTGATGCCCCCTGGTTTGATATGCCTAATTGTGATTTTTGCAAAAATCTTATTAAAGATGAAAACCTATTAAAGAATATGACCTGGGAAAATCATGAAATTCACAATGGCTTTGTAAGCATTACTACTGTAAAACCGGAGTTTAAAGCTGCCTATATGGAAGCAATGGGAGCTATGATGCAGCTTGGGAACGATATGGAAACCGGTAAAGTAAAGCCTGAAGAAGTCAAAATGTGTAATTACTGTAAAAATTACGGCATGTTGATGGAAGCCGGCGCCAAATTTGACTATGTCATGGGTGATGCTGCTATTGTAACTGTTGTCACTTCTGATAATCCTGAAACATTAGAAAAAATCAAAAAATTCAATGAGCGATCCATAATGGAAATGGCTAAATGGGAAGAAGCTGAAAAAGCCAAAAAGTCCGAATAGTAGTTATAATTATGTTTTATAAAAGCAGGCATTACCAATGTCTGCTTTTTTTGTGAAATGAATTAATTTATTGTAATTGACTAATTGACCAAAAATTAGCACAATTTTTTGTGGCAAAATTAAAATTAAATGACTCTCTCCAATATGTCAAAGGAGTTGGGCCGGTTAAAGCAAAAGTCCTTGGGGAGTTTGGCTTTTATACAGTCCGGGATATCCTCAATTATTTTCCCCGCAATTATCTCGATCGCACTACGGTAACCCCTATAGCTGAACTTAAAATCGATCAGCCAGCTACAATCATCGGACGGGTAAGAGCTCATGGCATTCTTCACGGAAAAATAAAGAGATATGAAGTTCTTCTTGAAGATGAAACCGGGGGAGTCTCGCTGCTTTGGTTTCGGGGTGTCAACTTCTGGCAGAAGCTTTTTAAAAAAGATCAGTGGTTTGCCGCGACCGGAACTGTTTCATATTTTCAGGGATTCCAGATTATCCACCCGGATATGGAGCGGTTGGAGGATGAAAGCGATAGTATGATACACGCCGGACGGATCATACCTGTCTATCCACAAACAGCTGAATTTAATAAAGTCGGCTTAAGCAGTAAAGGGATCAGAAGGATTACCTCATTTATATTTGAAAATCTTGAAGACCAACTTATTGATTATCTCCCTAAAGAAATATATGCCAGCTATAAACTTCCCGACCTTCATAATGCAGTTCAGAAAATACACTATCCCGATTCGAGAGAGCAGATAGAATACTGTCGTCGCAGACTCGCTTTTGATGAGTTGCTGTCATTTCAGTTTTTGGTCTTTTCGAATAAGCAGGGGAAAGAGACAATCATAAAAAAACAGAAGTACAAACCTCTTAAAGAAATATTAAAAGAGTTTGTGGATAGTCTTCCATTTGAATTGACGGTTGATCAAAAGAGTGCGGCAAAAGAGATAATAAAAGACTTACAGAGTCCCCAGCCAATGACACGGATGCTTCAGGGGGATGTCGGGTGCGGGAAGACTGTTGTAGCAATTATGTCGGCTTTGTTTGCCGCTAAAAATAATTATCAGGCTGCTTTTATGGCTCCGACTGAAATTTTATCAGAACAACATTACCGTAACTGGAAGAAACCGCTTCAGGATGCTGGTGTTTCATCGGAATTGCTGACAGCCAGTTTAACTAAAGCTCAAAAAGAAAAGATTGCCAAAAGCTGTGCCGAAGGTAAGACTGATATCCTTTTTGGTACCCATGCTTTGATTTATGATTATGTGACTTTCAAAAATCTGGGCTTAGTTATTATCGATGAACAGCATCGTTTTGGTGTCAAACAGAGGGGAAAGCTTCATGCCAAAGGAGAGAATCCCGATCTGCTTGTTATGACTGCCACTCCCATACCGAGAACTCTGGCTTTGACTCTTTATGGAGATTTGAATATTACTACGATTAAATCTCTTCCACCCGGAAGAAAACCAATACGAACAGTATGGCGAACTCAGAGTGTCAGGGGGAAGGTCTATCAGTTTGTATGTGATGAAGTCTCAAAAGGAGGGCAGGTTTATATTATCTATCCTTTAATTGAGAAGAGCGATAAAATAGAACTTGAAAATGTTGAAGATGCTTACAAAGAGCTAACGTCAAAATATTTTAGAGACCTTCGGGTCGGAATGGTTCATGGCCGGGTAAAATCAAAAGAGCGCGATCTGATTCTGGAAGAATTTCGTGATGGCAAGCTTGATATTCTGTTAGCAACAACGGTAATTGAAGTTGGCCTGGATAATCCTAATGCCACTATAATGATTATTGAACATTGCGAACGATTCGGTTTGGCGCAGCTGCATCAGCTAAGGGGTAGAATTGGGCGAGGGGTAAAACAAGCTACTCTGATAGCTATTGCTCACCCGCCCATATCTGAAATAGCCCAGAAGAGATTAGAATATTTCAGCCAGACAAACGATGGTTTTGAGATTGCCGAAGCGGATCTTCAATTGCGGGGGCCGGGTGAAATCTATGGTTTAAAACAATCGGGAATACCTGCCTTTAAAACAGTTCACCTTTCCTCTGATCATGACCTGTTAGAAGGATCAAGAAAGGTACTAGAGAATCTCTTCTATAATTATAAGAATCTTGACACAGAATATTTAAATCTTTATAACTACTTACTGGCATCAGTTAAAAGCAAAGAGATAGCTTTTGGCGGCGGTTGAGGATGCATAAATTGTTATATTATCAGGAGTAATAAATATGTCGGATAGTGATCAGATCAATGATTTTATGTTTTCCCAGTTAGTTATTTCTCTTCAGATGGGGGCAATGCAGCAGATGGGGAAAATAGCCTCACCTATTACCGGTAAAGTTGAGAGAGATCTCCAGATGGCCAAAGCGAGTATAGATATGCTTAGTATGCTCGAAGCCAAAACAAAAGGCAATCTTTCAGATGAAGAATCAAAGCTTTTAAAGCATGTCCTCTATGAACTTAGGATGAATTTTGTCGATGAATCAAATAAGAAGGATGATAAAGTTGACAAACCTGAGACAACCGATAAAATTAAAACTGATACAAAAACTGATACAAAAGAAGAATAAAAAGACGAGAAAAATCCATCCGATTAATGGTTTAATGAGCTTCAAACTTGTATAATAATCAGACGGTATGGTAACATTCTCGTTAGTAAGTTTACTGTTGTGTTTAATTGCACAAAGTAATATATTTATTTAATGGAAATGGTTGATAAACTGTCACTTAAAACGAATATTTCAAGGTCTTTAATGGTTTCTGCTTTAGGCGATCAACTTGAGTTTGACAAACCTCTGGCCCATATGACCAGTTTCAAAACCGGTGGAAATGCGGCTTATTTTATTTCTGTTAATTCTGAAAATGAAATGGTGAGGATCATCAAAGAGACTCAGAAGCTGAAAGTCCCTTTTTTCCTGATAGGGGGTGGCTCCAATCTTCTTGTCTCCGATCAGGGTTATGATGGTTTGATTATTAAAGTGGAAATAAAAAAAATAAATCTGGATGGTTCATTCTCAATCGACTGTGGTGCTGGGGTTGATTTGATGGATTTGGTCGGTTTTGCCACGGATCATTCATTAACCGGGTTAGAATTTGCGTCAGGAATTTGGGGAACGGTCGGAGGGGCTATATATGGCAATGCCGGGGCTTATGGTGGTGAGATTGGGGATGTTATTACCGATGTTACCCTGGTTGATTTGAAGGGTAATATCAAAGTTGTTGACAGGGATTATTGCCGGTTTGGGTACAGGGATTCTTATCTTAAAAAGACTAAGGAAATTATCACTTCCACCCGATTAAAATTAATGAAAGGGGAAAAGGAAGCAATAAAATCAAGAGTTGATGAAATCATGGCCTCAAGAAATGGAAAACATCCCAAAGAAAATACCTGCGGCTGCTTTTTTAAAAACATTCCTGATCAGAGAGAAAAATACGGAAAACTTCCAGCCGGTAGATTACTAGAGGAAATCGGAGCCAAAAAAATGTCAGTTGGCGGCGCAAAGATCTTTGACAAACATGCTAATATGATTGTAAATTCCGGTAATGCTACTTCTGCAGAAATCAGTAAATTAGCTGAACTGCTTAAGCAGAAAGTATTTGATAAATTTGGTATCGAACTTGAGGAAGAAGTTACCCGATTAGGGGAATTTGACTAACAGGAGGAAATGCCTATCGCAACTTTATAAATAATTGAAATAAACCGATATACGGTTATAACTGTGAAGAAAAACAAACTTAAGCTTATTTATTTTTACCTGGCCGCTATTTGCCTGATTGTAATGGCGAGATCTATTTCATATAGTGCGTCAGGTTTTACGATGTCATTATATGACCCTCCGCCAAAGGTTTCTCCATATAAAGATCCCCCTATTAGATATTCAGTTTCACTGAGTTTGGCTGTTTATCCACCTTTATCTTCTTCTCTTAAATGGCGTCCGACGATGATGAAATATAGTAATGATTTACCGGATAATACTTTTAAAACTAACTCATTCAGACTTAATATTGACTACTATAAAAAAGGTACAAGATCATTATCGCTGGTGCCGGTTTCAGTTAATGCTGAAAATTATCTTTATTATAAGATGAAAGAAGACCGGTCCAGAAAATTTCACCAATTGGCAAATGGCACGAATAAGGATGGAAAAGATACTCACAAAGGGGGATTAGGGCTTTCTCTTGGTTTGCCAGACAGATTTAACAAAATATTTGGTGAAGGAGGCGCTGGTTTAAGAGTCAGCGGTTATAGAAAAGTTATTTTCTCTGGACGATCCCAATGGACTGACGGTTCGAGTTCTACCCTTTACAACCAAAGCAAATTTCCTTCACTTCATATGGATCAATTCTCAAAGTTTGATATTACAGGTACGATTGGATCAAAGATTACCGTCAAAGTTTCTCAGGATAGTCAAACGGATATTCCTCTGGCTAACCGCATACAGATACGATACAAAGGTGATGATGATGATATTCTGAAGGTTATCGAAGCTGGAAATACAAATCTGTCACTCCCTAATACTAAATTTGTCGGTTATTCTTCTCAAATTAGAGGACTATTTGGTATTAAAGCTGAAGCTCAGGTTGGTCATTTGTATTTAACTGGGATTGCCTCTCAGGAAAAAGGCTCATCAGAATCTGCCCGTATTACTCCTACCGGTGAAGAAAGCGCCAAGATTATCAGAGACAATGATTATGCAAATCGAAGAATTTTTGATCTTGGATATCCTGAAGATTTTAACGATGGGGATGAGATTGTTAGAATGAATGTTTATCAGGCATTGACAACAAGTACAACTGATAGACCCCCAACAGCAACATATGCGAGACTTTATGTCGATCCGAGAGATAAGAGCATCGGAGGAAGTGAGAACGAAAAATATACCGAAATCTCCCAGGGTGTAGATTTGATTTCATCTGACCAGTATGAATTTTTTACCATACCTGATTCAAATAAGCATTACATCGTCTTTAACAGTGCCCAACGAAATTATTCTATCGGTGTCTGGATGGAAATTAAAAGAGCTGATGGCAGTTTATATCGGATTGGCAATATCGATTCCAGTGTTGTTGATTTGAAATTACTCTACTCCAGTTCTGCTACGGTTAATTATAAAACATGGAATCTGATGTGGAGAAATATCTACCCTGTCAACAAAGGGATGGAATATGATGATTTCGATATAAAGATATATAAAGGGGCCAAAGGGGCCGAGGACCAAACAACAAGCTTATCCGAACAGGTTACTTCCAATAGTACGCAACAGTATCTTGAAATACTTGGTTTGGATCTTGAAAATCAAAACGGCCAGAAAGTTCCTGACGGAGAATTCGATGAAAAATTTGAACTCTACCGGTCAGATTGGGGCTTGATAATATTTCCTGAGAGAAGACCTTTTGATACCAATCGAAGATTTACGCTTAGTGACGGTAGTGAAACTGATTCTCTGGTAGAGAGGGTTCCATTAATATATGATGCTTCAGAGAGTGGTTCTGGCAGAGCAGATGCCAGTAGATATTTTATGAAGCTATTCACGAAATCACGAAGTACACAGATACGTCTGGGTCGTCTGAATATTATTGAAGGTTCTGAGAAAATTACAGTGAACGGCCGTCAGCTTCAGAAAGGGACTGATTACAGAATTGATTATGATATTGGACAGGTTACATTACTGTCAGATGATGCTGTTGATCCTAACGCAGACATAGATATCAATTTTGATTATGCCCCTTTCCTCGCAATCCAGAAAAAAACCTTGCTTGGATTAAGAGCTGAATATAACTGGAGCAAGGACCTGAAAATCGGTTCTACTCTTTTATATAAATCAGATAAAGCTGAAGATCGCAAGCCCAGAGTTGGCTCGGAAACTTCAAAATCCGTTGTTTATGACGTAGACGCATCATTAAAGTTATATCCGAATTTCCTTACCTCTATAGTGGATGCTTTACCTATGGTTCAAACCGAAGCACCGTCAAACATGTCAATTTCTGCTGAGGTTGCACAATCTCATCCCAATCCTAATGTTGATGGGGTGGCATATATTGATGATTTCGAAGCTTCCAGTGAACACTTATCTTTGGGTACCAATCGCACCCAATGGAAAAAAGCCAGCTCCCCTTATCAGTTCGAACGGGATGGACGTAATTTTAAAAGATCACAATTGTTATGGCATAATCTTCGTACACCGCCGTTAGTTGATGATATTTACCCTCTTAAAGATGCCGCCGCCGGCGCCAGTACAGTCAGGAGTCTCCGTTTTGTTTTTCGTCCCAATTATTTGGATACGATATGGGACTCGACTCTGGTCGGGGAGGACTACGAATATGCCTTTGAGGTTGTACCCCTAGATTCTGATGTGAAATCGTGGGGTGGTATCACTAAGTATTTTGGCGGTCGAATCGATAACGCGCGGGTTCAGCTTTTTGAATTTCGCGCCAGAGGAAACAGCGGCAGAATGCATATTGAGTTTGGAAAAATAAGTGAAGACATTGATGGCGATGTCAATGCTGATACCGAAGATTTACCTCCGACCGACGATTTTACTGATGCCGAGGATGTCGGTTTTGATGGGCTGCCTGACAATCTGGAACCACATTATGATCCAGTCACAAATCCTGATCCAAACCATGATAACTGGTTCTTCCTTGGTGATGGGAAATGTCCGTTGCCTGCTAATCAATGCGCATCATTACAGGGTGATGACGGTGCCTGGAATGATTCATTATATTATGAGTGGTTAAACGGCAGCGAAGGAAATAAAATTGATTATGAACAGCTCAATATTCCTGATCAGGAAAAATTTGGGGGAAGCTTCAGAGATAACGACGGCTACTTTTCGTATGTAATAGATTTTAGTGATCAGTTTGATCCTTTCCGGGTTGACTCTTCAGCTTTTGGCGATAGTACCGAAACAAACCCCGCACCGAAGTGGTACACTTTCCGTATTCCCATCAGGGATTCATCTTTTATGGATGATATTGTAGTGCAGGATGAAAGTGATATTACCATTCAACCTGAGTGGACCGCCGAAAGTATCCAGCATGTCCGAATTTGGTTTGAAGGAGAAGAGGGGCAGACAACCCCTGATACGGTTGAAATTGCCGATTGGTATTTCCTTCAGTCGAGTTGGCGCGACACAACTATATACGGCCCTAATACTGACAGTTCAATTATTACGGTAGCATCGATAAGTGAAGATGACGGTACTTTTGATCCTCCTGTGGGTGTTGACGCCTATACCGATCCGAATACTGATGTCACCGAATCACAACAAGGGCTGATGATTGGTTTTCAAAATCTTGATAATGATGATATCGGAATGGCTGTTAAAAGTCTTTTATCTATTGATAGTTATTCCGGATACCGCAGTATAGAAATGTATGTGCATGGCAAATACCAGAATGAAATTGATGACGGTTCTGTTACCTTTTTCTTCAGATTGGGAACTGATTCCCTTAACTACTATGAACAGAGGAAGAGAATATACAAAGGCTGGGACCCCAGAAATTTCATAAGTATGACTTTTGATGAAATTACAAATCTTAAGGATAATGAGATTCAGCAGAAGAAGCTCACTCGCAGCCAATGGGGACTTGTAGATGTTTATAACGAAGACAGCACCTTGCACGTAAGAGGAAATCCTAATCTCAATCAAATTAAATATTTTGCTGGCGGCGTAATAAACAACAAAGACTATGATCCTGTCTCCGGTGAAGTTTGGCTTGATGAACTTCGTGTAACCGATGTGCGCGATGATGTCGGTACCGCCGGGAGATTCTCTATTGGCGGAAATCTGGCTGATCTTGGGAATTATAATTTTTCATATCAATCACAGGATCCTTATTTCAGAGGTATTTCATCATCAACCAGAGGCGGATCAAGTGAAAATCTTGGAAGCGGCAATACTCAAACACAGATGTCCTATTCCGCTTCGTTAAACATCGATAAATTCCTGCCTCGTTCATGGGGTGTCAAACTTCCTGTTTCATATAGCTTTTCAAAAAATACGCAAACTCCTCTTCTGAGAACCGGATCTGATATCATATTGCTGGAAGAAAAACGTCTGGAAGAGCAGACGATTAATGAATCTAAGTCAGTCTCTGTCAGCCCTTCTATAAAGAAGCAGGGTAGTAGGAACCCATTATACAGCCTTTTCTTCAACAGGCTGACAACTTCATTTTCCTATCGTCGCAGCGAGCGAACATCAGTGAATACACCTTATTCTTTTGGTGAAAGCTATAATATTCGTTCAAGTTTTGATTTAAGCTTAAAACGAACACCTACACTGCCAATATTTTTCTGGACTAAATGGATTCCTATAGCAAAAAAGACTGCAAATACCAAGCTTGGATTATACCCAACTCGTTGGACAGTATCAGGTGATTTCACCAGAAATCTGTCAATTACGGATGATATCGATATGGTTCGCAGATCATCTTTTGATAGACAATTTAATGCAAACATGAATCTATCTTATAAAGTCTTTGAGAATCTTACAACTTCCCTTGCTCTTGATACACGCCGCGACTTAAGCGATCCTGATGCAATAAATCTTTCCCTTAGTAATCTTAAGCTCGGGCTTGAGGAGAGTTTCAGCCAGTCCTTTAGTGCCGATTATGATCCCAATCTATTCTCTTTTGTTACCACTGATTTATCATATAAAGCATCATACTCTGATCGCTGGGATCGAGCTACAGAATCATTACAGTCCTCTTTTAGCAGAAGTTGGAGTATTAAAGGGAGTTTATATCATCTAAAATTGTTTGGTGGTTCCGGCGGCCCAAGTGGAACGTCGCATAGTAAAGGTCGTCCGCGGGGGGGTAATAAAGTAGAGAAACAATCTTCGAATAGACCATTCTATGATCCCCCCCTGGCGGTTTTGAGATTTCTTACAGGTTGGATAAATCCTATTCAGTACAGTTATGGTGAACAATTTGGTTATTCTTTACCCGGGATGAAAACACGGCCGGTGTTAAAATATCGCTTTGGTCTTATCACGACGCCTGATGTTGAAACCGTCTCGCAGGTAAGAAATCCCAGCTCAGATATTTCTAAAACCTATTCTTTGACTTCCGGATTCAAATTTCTTGATGGTATAAATACTGACGTTAAATTCAGCCGTTCGGTAAAAAGAGACCTTATAAAACAAGGCAGTAAGTACGAGACTATCAATACCACTTGGCCTGATCTTACCATTAGAATATCTCGATTTTCACGACTCCCGCTGATTAAAGGTATTGTTAACAAAGTTATTGATGTCTTTTCTCCTCGAACTGGTTATTCAAGAAGTATCAGAGAGCAGAATGATCTTAACGGAAATTATACAGTATCCAAAACTGTCTCAGAAAGTTTTAGTCCCCTCTTATCTGTAAACTTTAAAATATTCAGATCCCTCTCACTTTCTTCCTCCTATAACTTAAACAGGGATACTAAAGAAGCCTTTAACTCTACCACTGGTGACTTTCAATCTCGACAGGAAAATACCCGAAAAACTATTGGTGCTTCAACTAAATATAGCTTCTCGGCTCCCAGTGGAATAAATATGCCTATTTTTGGAAAGCTTAAATTCAAATCCTCTGTTACAATATCTCTTGATGTTAACAAAAACTTTAGTCTGACCGAAACATACGACACCAAAGGGGATTTACAATCATCTAATAATAAATCGGATCTGGCAATTACACCAAATATCTCATATTCTTTTTCCAACCAGTTAACAGGAGGTATCCGTATGAGGTGGACTGATTCCGATACCAATGGCAAAAAAAGCCATTTACGGGAAGTATCAATAAGTATTGAGATAAGATTCTAATATCTTTTCAATTGACAAGATGAAATAATACGGAATAATTGTAATCATGCAAAAGTTTATCAAATTATTTATTGTATTTCTAATGTTCTTATTTGTAGCGTCATGTACAACAACGGAAGTTGTGCAGCCAGTATTTGACGGAGAAAGGGCTTTTGAGTATATTGAGCAGCAAGTTGCCTTTGGTCCGAGAGTCCCCGGGACTGAAGCTTCAGCTTTGTGCAGGAACTATTTTAATAATTTCTTCGCAAAGAACAATCTGGTAATAGATTCTCAAACTTTTATTTACTTTGATCCTTATTCAGGTAATAACATTGAGATGGTCAATGTAATCGGGAGAATTAATCCCGACGCTGAGCCTGATGATCGCATCTTACTGATGGCTCATTATGACAGTCGTCCCAGGTCCGATAATTCTACTGATACTCTTGTAAGGAATAATCCTATTGATGGCGCCAATGACGGCGCCTCAGGTGCAGCGGTATTGATGGAATTATCTAATTTATTCAAAGAGACGAATCCCCCCTGCGGGGTTGATCTTGTACTTGTAGACGGGGAGGACTGGGGAAAAGCCGGAGATATTGATAATTATTTATTGGGTTCGCGTGAGTTTGCACGAAGAGGTATCCGTGGGAAATATCGATTTGGCATAGTAATCGATATGGTCGGTGAAAAGGATCAACAATTGTATCGTGAAGGATATTCTGAAAAATTTCACAAACCATTAAATGACTTGGTATGGAAAACCGCAGCTGAGCTAGGTATAGATACTTTTATTGACAGTGTTAAATATATTGTTGTAGATGACCACCTCCCAATACAGTCAGCTGGTGTCGCAGCAATTGACATTATTGATCTTGATTATCCCCAATGGCATACGGAATATGATACCCCGGACAAATGTTCCCCCCAGTCACTTGCTAATGTTGGGAGGGTTTTAGCGGAAATTATTTATAACCCGTCAAAATGGCCAAAGAAATGATTGAAAAGTTGAGAGATTTCCCGGCGGTGGAAGAACTCCTCCAACACCCGGAACTTAAAATGTATGTTTCTGTTTTACCGCAACCGGCAGCAGCAGCAATAATAAGAGATGTTGTCGGTGCCCAAAAATCGATATTCAAAAAAGCTTCTGTGCCGCTGCCTAAAGAGAAATTAATTCAAATATTAAAATCTTCTCTTATTGCAGCCAAGCGCCAGGAAATTACACGAGTAATAAATGCCACTGGGATTGTGATTCATACCAATCTTGGTCGGGCTCCTTTATCAGACGAATTATTTGAGTCAGTTAAAAAATCAGTGACTGGTTATTGTAATATTGAATTTAATCTCGCTGATGGTAAGCGTGGCCAGAGGGGAGAAGCAGCAGAAAAATATCTGGCTCTGTTATCCGGAGCTGAAAGTGCAACCATTGTCAACAATTGCGCCGCGGCCCTTTTTCTAATGCTGAACACTTTTGCCAACCGCAAGGAAGTCCTGTTATCTCGAGGAGAGATGATTCAGATTGGAGGGGGGTTCCGTATCCCGGATATTTTGAAAAAATCAGGAGCAAAGCTATGTGAAATTGGGACAACCAATATTACCAATCTTAATGACTATGACTCAAATATCAATGAGTCCAAGACTGGACTTATTCTTAAAGTACATCAGAGCAATTTTGTCCAGGGTGGATTTACCGAAGAAGTCAGTTTGAAAGATCTGGTCGCCTTGGGGAATAAATACAAACTCCCGGTTATTAATGATCTTGGAAGCGGCGTGTTTATCAATACCCGTGAGGCAATCGGCATTGATGAAATGACCGTTATTCAGTCAGTCCGCAGCGGAGCGGAACTTACGTCTTTTTCTGGCGATAAAATGCTCGGAGGAATACAGGCCGGATTAATTGTCGGCAAAAGTGAGTATATAAAAAGAATTAAACGCAACCCCCTGTTCAGAACGATGCGGGTCGATAAAGTTGTTTTCTCTGCTCTTGAGAGATTATTATCATATTATCTTGCCAATGACTATGAGCAGAATATTAAATTATGGTCTATAATAAAAATTCCTGAATCAGTTTTGTATAAAAGAGGGAAGGATATTCTAAAAAACATAAAGAACAATTCAGGTATTGCATTGGAGGCTACCAAATCATTTATGGGAGGCGGGTCATTGCCCGAAGCGGAAATGCCATCGGTAGGGTTGCTATTTTCATCGGAATTTAATGCCGGTCTTCTTACGAAAAAGTTTAGAGAGCTTCCCCTGCCCATTCTTGGCAGAGTAGAAAATGAACAATTTATACTCGACTTGAAAACAGTTGATGAAGATGACTTGCCTTATCTGATTGATAGCATTAACAAAATTATCTCTGATGTAAAATGATTATTATTGGTACTGCCGGACATATCGATCATGGAAAATCATCCATAGTACAGCGCCTGACCGGAACTAACCCTGATCGTCTTCCCGAAGAACAGGAACGGGGAATGACAATCGATCTGGGTTTTGCATTTTACAAAACACCCTCAGATGATACAATTGCCTTTGTAGATGTCCCCGGGCATGAGAGGTTCGTTAAGAACATGATTGCCGGGGCAGGCGGGATCGATGTGGTCATGCTGGTTGTAGCCGCCGATGACGGCTGGATGCCTCAGAGCGAGGAGCATTTCCAGGTTGTCCGACTATTAGGAGTGAAACATGGTTTGATTGTTATTAATAAAATTGATCTCGTAGAAAAAGACTGGCTTGATCTTCAGGAAGAGGATATAAAAAACAGAGTCAAAGGAACATTTCTCGACAACCCCAAAATTTTCAGAGTATCCAGCCACACCGGCGAAGGTTTCGAACGGCTTGCCGTATTTTTAAATGAATTGATAATAAATGTAAATGTCCGTAAAAATATAAACAAACCCCGCTTATATATTGACCGGTCTTTTATCCAACAGGGGATTGGAGGAGTTGCAACGGGGACTTTAAAGGGTGGGAATTTGAATGCAGGTCAGCAAGTTTATTTATGGCCATCACAACAGTCAGGTAAAATAAAGTCGTTGCAATCCAATGGAATAAACGTAGAAACTGCTGTTCCCGGGCAGAGAACCGCTCTGTCGATAACCGGCATAAATAAGTCGTTACTTGTCCGGGGAGGCTTGATAACTGATACTGATAACTTTTCATATTTTAAAAAACACTCTGTTCTGGCATTATCTCTGGAGCTTCTTGGAAATGCT
>JBDRQG010000203.1:0-5974 GCA_043826475.1 bacterium | reverse complement strand
AGATTGCCCTGATAGAGGGAAGGAGTATTGTATTTAATTGTTCCGTTTACGGAATCGCGAACCGGAGCGGTATAAACCTCGCCGTCGGGGATATTTCTTTGTCCGTCGCATTTTACGATACCTATCCCTTTGATTGAAAAGGTCAGGTTGGTTCCGGGAGCAACAATATGCACTTTATCAGTTGCTTCCATAAGGGCTTTTAAACCATCCTGGGCTTTGGACATTTTGGCATAATCGGCACAGCAAACATCAAAATAAAATTTTTCAAATGTTTCCTGGGATGTTTCCGCTAACTGAGCCATTGCATTATTAGGGTAGCGTAAAACAACCCATCGGGTTCTTTTGACCCGTTCTTCAAGATGAACCGGTTTGTAGAATATACTGTTTTGCTTGTCCATCTGTTCGCTTGGGATATCAGCCATGTCGTAGGGATTATCCGATCCTCTGAGGCCGATATAGGCATTAGCCTTTTTCATCAGTTCCAAATGCAGATCGGCTTGTACCTTAAACTGGTCATCATTAGCATAACGAACCCACTGGCGCAGGAGTGACTCATCATTGTAGTACCAGAAAGTAGTTACACCCATTTCAGTGGCTATGCGAATAATATGTTTTCCCAGTTCAAGAGTCTCTTTACCTTTGATTTCAAGGTATAATATTTCCCCTTTTTGCATTTCCAGAGAATAATTCAATAACTGTTTAGCAAGGATCTCGTTGCGTTTATCTTTCATTTTCCTACCCTTTCATTTAACAATATTTTGGCTAAGATAATGTTATTTTCCCCAAATGGCAACCACTGCTAATCAATCATTCATTGAAATAATATAAATATTTAATCTGAACTTTAATCCATCGCACAGGTTCTAAAGAATATGGCAAATGGGAAACTTCTGATTGGAACCACCGGCTTCAGCTATCAGGATTGGCTGGGTAATTTTTATCCCCAGTTCTGTCCTCAAGCTGATTTTTTAAAGTATTATTCGCATTGTTTTAATACAGTGGAGATTGATTCTACTTTTTACCGGATTCCATCTGAGAAAACCGTAGCCGGCTGGAGCAACGTCACTCCTGATAATTTCATATTTTCAGCTAAATTCCCCCATACTGTTACTCATGAGGGGACAATAATTCAGAGGGTTGAACAGGCAAAATATTTTATGGAAGTTATGAAAAACCTTGGATCCAAACTGGGCGTTTTGCTTCTCCAGTTTCCATATGGCTTTAAACCCGATCAGTATGAGACTTTAGTCTCTTTAATAAACACTGTCAAAGGGGATATCAAAATTGCTGTTGAACTTCGAAATCGCAAATGGCTCGATAATAAGGATATATTCAAAATCCTCTCGGATAATAATGTTGCTCTTTGCCAGATAGATCATCCCTGGATGCCTCGTATCAGCCAATTTACCGCCGATTTTTCATATTTCAGATTTTTAGGGGACAGGAAGAAAATTGAGGATGATTTTACTTATATCCGAAATGACCGGATTCAGGAGCTTACCGAATGGAAAGAGATTATCAAAGAAAGCCTTGATACCGGCCGTGATACGATTACTTATTTTAATAATCATTACTCTGGCCATGCCCCGACTACCGCGATGAAATTCGAAGAAATCATTACAGCTGGGAATTTATAACCCCCATATCAGAATATTTTCTTGTTCAGTTTCTATTATGAGTTTTATTTAGGACATGATGTCTGATAATAAGAATAATATAAATCTTCTTTATACTAATATTGGCCGGGGACATCCCTTTTATCTTGATGGCATAATCGAAGCCCTCATTAAAAAGCAAAACATCAATCTTATTAAGAATGAAAATAATGTCTTTGAATTATCTCATGGTACATCCTTATTTGCCTGGAAAACAGCCCGATGGATGTACAAAAAAGGCTCATCGCCGGGAATCTTGAGCTGGCTTTATAAAAAGCTCAGATCAGAGAGAAAATATTCAGGAAATAACAGGTTGGAAAAATATTTTGGCCGTGATTTAATTGAATATTTTAATAATTATACCAATCCCATCTTAGTTGCGCATCCATTATTGGTGAGTATTCTTAAGGGGAGAAAAGGATTAATCTACCAGCATGGAGAACTGGCCGCACCTGAGGAATCATTGGTTTCCGGAGCAGATTTTGTATTCGTTCCAACCGGGGAAGTTGCCCGGAAGTTCATAGCATCAGGCTATCATAAAGATAATATTATTATAACCGGGTTATGTATCGAGCCAGCCATTGTAAAAAAGGCTGAAGATGCTTATATGGAAAGAATAGCGAGGTTAGTGGAAAGCAGGCATTTGACGGGAGCCTTTTTTAGTTCAGGGGGCGAACCCTCAACACATGTTTATTTATTGTCGCTGGCAGCTGCCTCGGCTGTTAAAGCCGGGGGAAAGGCGCTCATATTTGCAAAAAAAGGGGGGAAGCTGGAATTAAAAGTAAAAAAAATACTTGGCAAATCCAGAATTAATTCCCTTACGATAGACTCAACTGATAACATTCCGCATGATTTACCGGATGCTCTTATCGTAACCTTTCAATCAAGACGGGAAGAAAATATTTTAACCGCCCATTTTTTCCAGCTATTCGATTATTTGGTGGCACCTGCTCATGAAAGGTCAAACTGGGCTGTTGGTCTGGGCTTACCGCATTTCATCCTTAAACCTAATATAGGTCCCTTTGCTCCTTTGAATGCTGAATTTTTGATGAAATCTGGAGTAAGTGAAGAAATTGTCCTGAATATCGATGCTAATCTGTTTGGTGCAATGTTAGGACGTTATCAGAAGTCAGGGAAATTGATTGAAATGGCTCAAAATGGATGGAACAAATATAAAATCAATGGTTTTTTTAATATAGCTGATTTTTTAATTAACAAATTCAAATAAATGTATTAAAATAAAGACTCTTTACCGGATGGATTATACAGAAAGATATTGATGCTAAAATTAATTGGAACTGATGGCCGCAAGCTATACTCATGGGATTTACTCTCAGGAAAATATTCCATTGGCAGGAAATCAGAATGCGATTTTTTTATACAGGATAATACTGTCTCACGCAACCATGCCGAGTTGATGGTTAATAATGACCACTCAGTAATAACTCTGACAGACCTGGGGAGCCACAACGGAACGACGGTAAATGGATTTAAAATAATAACTCCCACTGAAATCAAAGCGGGAGATAATATTATATTCGGACAGGTGGAATTTCGCATATCCTCGGAAGATGGCACCAGCAGACCGAAAGTTCCAGCGACCCAATTATCAAAAAATGAACCGGAAAAATCTGTCTTTCTCGATATCAATGAAGCTCTAAAACCCCTTCCTTCAAAAGTAACTGAGCGACCGGAAGTCCTCCCGGCTTTATTTGAAATAGCCAAGATGCTGGTACTCAATGACCCCAAAGAAGTAATGCTTAATAAATCATTAAAATTGATTAGCAAAGTCATTACCTCTGAAAGACTGGCAATTCTATTTACCGAAGAGGGGAGTGATGAAGTTTATACCGCTGCTTCTTTTTTGAAGGGGGGCAAAGATCTCGGAGAATTCCGTATTTCAAGAACTATCATAAAACAGATTTTATCTGATCCTCAGGCAATCTTAATCAGCGATACGACCCGAGATCCCAATTTTGCTGAACAGCATTCTATTATCATGTCCGAATTGAAATCAGCTATGGCGGTACCCCTATTTGATGAAGCAAAAGTTCACGGAGTTCTTTATGCAGACACCAGTAACCCGCTGCATCAATATAACGACGAACATCTCCGCCTTCTGGCTACATTTGGAAATATAATCGGCTCTCGTCTGCAGAATTATACCTTATTAAGCGAGCGTGAAGAGAAGCAGATACTTGATGCTGAATTGAAAAGAGCATCATCAATACAAAAGAAATTACTGCCTAAAAACAATCCGGAAATACCCGGTTATAATCTTTATTCATTTCAGGAACAATGCCGTGCTGTCGGGGGAGACCTATATGATATGCATGTAATGCCCGATGGGAGACTGCTCTTTATGGTTGCGGATGTCAGCGGTAAAGGGCTTGGAGCGGCTTTATTGATGGCTAATATTCTGGCTTCGTTTCGTATTCTTTACAACCAGCCTGATTTTAACTTATGTGATACGGTCAAAAAAGTATCTAGTCAGTTAGTTCGCCATAGTGATTCCGGTGATTATGCCACTCTGTTCATAGGCATTCTTGATCCTGTAACCCATAAAGTGTGCTATGTCAATGCAGGCCACAATCCCCCGATGCTGGTTAAAAGAGACGGCTCTTTCAAACTATTAAATGAATCGGGAATTCCTATCGGAGCGATGGATTTTGATTTATGGCCAGAAGGGAAGGTTGCTTTGGAACCCGATGATTTCATTTTAATTTTCACTGATGGCGTAACCGAAGCAGAAAGCATTGTCGGACAATATGGCGAAGCAAGGTTGGAGAAATTCGTTTCAAAATATTGTAACTACCCGGCAGAAAAAATTTGTAATAATTTAGTGGAAGAGGTATTGAATTTTGTCGAGGATTATCCTCGTTCTGATGATATTACCATGATGATAGTGCAAAGGAAATAAATATGTTGGAAAGCGGACAGGTATTTGCTCATTTTAAAATTATAGATCACCTTGGTGCCGGTGGCATGGGGGAGGTCTACCTTGCTGAAGATCAGAAGCTGAATCGACAGGTTGCCTTGAAAATCCTTTTGGATGAATTTTTTGAAGACTCAGATAGACTTCAGCGTTTTGAGCGGGAAGCAAAAACTGCCGCCCAGATTTCTCATCCGAATGTCATGGGTATTTTTGACATGAGTAAAACCAAACACCCTGGAACCGGCAAGGATGTTTCTTATATCGTTATGGAGCGGGTAAATGGGAAACCCCTCTTTGATTATTTAAAAAGTTCACAAATAAAACTCAGCAATATTTTAAGACTGGGTGAAAAAATCGCCTCAGGACTGGCAGCGGCTCATAAGCTGAACATTGTCCATCGGGATATTAAATCTGCAAATATTTTAGTAGATGATGAGGGTACTCCAAAGATTCTTGATTTTGGTCTGGCTAAACCTATAGATCCGGTTCAAATGGATAATGATAACACTAATACCGTTTCCCAGGAATTAACCAAAGAAGGAAAAATTGTAGGCACGATATCTTATATGTCCCCAGAACAGGCACGGGGTGAGAAGGTTGATTCCCGATCGGATTTGTTTTCCTTTGGAGTATTGCTATATCATATGGTCACCGGTGAATTCCCCTTTAGCGGTTCATCACAGGTTGCCACGCTGGCAAAAATACTCGAATCAAAACATGAGGCTCCCAGTACTAAAAATCAGAATATTAATCCTGAACTGGAACGAATTATAGATAAGTGCCTTCAGAAAAATCCGAATGACCGCTATCAAAGTGCCGCTGATCTCGTTGTCGATTTAAGAAATCTCAGAAGACAATATGACAGTGGTATTTCTGAATCTCAGTCAGGAATATCTTCGATTTCCAAAAAGCCGACATATTCCAAAACTTTAATCTTTTCATGGAAGGGAATAGCTGGCGTCGCAATTGTTATATTAGCTGCCATAGTGACTTATAATTGGACTGGATCTGATAATACCGCGACGCAAAATGAAAATGGAGGGATTGTCTATTCTGATACGGTTATCGGCAACGGTCTGGCTATTTTCAGCTTTGAAAATAAAACTAAAGATACAACTCTTGACTGGCTTGAGACCGGGTTACCCGATATTCTGATGACTGATTTAGTCCAGAGTGAAGCGATTTCTATTGTCAGCACAGAAAGAATATTGGATTTTCTTAAAACGGATGCCTCTCTTGCCGGTAATAACGGAACGGAATTTGCTAATGCGATTCAAGAAGCAATCGGGAAATCCCTGGAAGGAATACCGGTAGCTAAAGAAGCTCTTGACAATGCAAAATCTCACATGAAATAAGTCATCTCATCCTAATATACAAATTCCGA
>JBDRQG010000202.1:0-2078 GCA_043826475.1 bacterium | reverse complement strand
CCCGGTATTGCAGGTCAGCTATTGCAATTACAGGCAAATAATCCCTGGGTTACTACTATGGGAGGAATAGAACAGCAAATTGATGCTGTTACAATAAACAGGCAGCTATACCTGAATTATCTTGTTATGTTACTAAACGATACAATAAACAATAGAAAAGATGATGCCATATTATTGCTTGAAAACGAAGGAACTGTTGAATCTAAACAAACACTGGTTGCTACTTATATGGCTGATAATGATTATACAAAAGCTTCTGCAAAGCTATCAGAAATTCAGGTTAATAATCCTTATGTCTCTGATTGGGTGCAGTTAAACCAGATTTTGCTAACTTTGTTTCAGCAGGATAAATCACTGTACGAACTTAACAATTCAGAAATTGTGTTTATTAGAGATTTAGCATATAAATGCCCTGCCGGGTTAGGTACTGCCAACGCTCAGTCAATTCTTGAATTATTGTTTAGCGAAGAAGTGCCTGAATGCCCTGATTACATGAGTACAAAGAAAAAAAATGAACAAAATCATTATGGTTTCATAAATCATGTATCTGATCAATTGAAGATTGAGTTAGGAGATAATTATCCTGAACCTTCATTTGATTATACCATAATCCCATATAGTATACCAAATGATTTGACAGGGATTATAAAAATACATGATATATTTGGAAGGAATATGAATAGTTATCATGTTTCAGGATATGATAAGGAACTGATTATTGATACAAAGGACTGGAGTGCTGGGACCTATAGTTATACTTTATTTATCGATGGAATGTCACCAATCACAAAAAAAATGGTGGTAGGCCAATAAATAAGAAATAGCATGAATTTGAAAACTGTCACAATATTAATTGTAATATTATTAAGCCATTACATTGCTTCATCACAAACCTGGAATGCTAACTTTAATGGTATAGATAGCATCTGGCAGGATTTAGGTGGAGATCCAAATATCCATGTTCTAAAGAATATTAATAGCGAATTATACTTGGGTGGTCCATTTGATAATGTGGGGACTCAAACCGTAAACGGTATTGCGAAATATGACAGCATTAGTTGGAGTGGATTCAATAATGGTGTTGATTGGGGAAATGTAGAGTGCATTATTGAATATAAAGGTGAAATAGTAATTGGGGGTAACTTTACTAATGCAGATGGTCAAGCAAATACAGAAGCCTTTGCAATATGGGATGGTAGTAATTGGTATGGTTTAACTGGACTTCAAACAACTTGGGTTTGGGACTTGGAGGTTTATAATGACACATTATTCATTGCCTATCAGTTGGGTGATTTTAAAGGTATTATTGCATATGATGGAATAAGCTTATTAGATGTTGGAAATTTGAATACAAACTGGGTAAAAACCTTAATTGTTTATAATGACACTTTGTATGCTGGTGGTTATTCAGGGTTTCACAAGTACATGGGTGGCACTTTATGGGAAGAAGCTCATGGTGGCACCAATGAAAGAGTAAATGATATGGTTGTTGACACTTTTAACAACTTCTTATATGTTGGTAGTGGAGGATTTACCGTTGTGGGAGGATATCTTCCTGCTTATCCGGTTGCAATTTGGGATTGTTTTTCTTGGACTTCAATAGGAACAATACCAAATTGGGCTATATATCCAAAAGGTATGGCTATATATAGAGGCGACTTATATATAGGAGGATACCTAGATCCATATTCTGGAAAAACCTTTAATAATATAGCTAGATGGAATGGTTCTGTCTGGGATACATTAAATGGTGGGTGTAGTGCTGAAGTTGGTGCACTTGAAGTATTCAAAGATGAATTATACGTAGGGGGCTATTTTGATTATGTTGATGACACAATGCGAGCTTATGGACTGGCAAGTTGGTTTGTTCCGGATACAGGGTGTGGTTATTTGAAACCAAGAGTGCAGACATATATTGATACTTTTTATATGTCGAATGGCCAGGCAGAGGTGCAGTTTTATAACAACAATGTTTACGCAGATAGCTGGAGCTGGGATTTTGGAGATACGGTTACAGATACAATAAAAGACCCTGCACATATTTATACCGAAAAAGGAGACTATACCGTACAGGTAAC
>JBDRQG010000201.1:0-5180 GCA_043826475.1 bacterium | reverse complement strand
AAAAAGATCCTGCCTATTGATTCCAAATTCCCTCTTGAATCCTATCAGCGATTGGTAAAAGAAAATAACCCTCAAAATCATAAAGACTTCAACACTGCTATTAAAAAGCAGATCGATACTATAAATAAAAAATTTCTTCGCCCGGATCTGAACACAACCGATTTTGTTCTTTTATATATCCCCTCGGAAGCGGTCTATTATCAATTCATTGCCGGCAAGGAAAAGGATCTTTTCGAATATGCCCTGAGCAAAAAAGTTATCCCCAGCTCTCCCGGACATCTGTATGCCTTCTTAGTCTCCATGTCTGCCGTCTTTGCCGAGATATCCCTGACAGCCGATCCGTCCAAATTAACAGGCATCATCAGCAACATCGCTGATTCGTTAGAGAGGTTGAAACAGCTTCACCAGAGAATGGAAGGCTCAGGAAGAAGCATCAGTACGTGTCTTTCAAAAGTTAAAGAAGAATTGGATTTGACATCGACCCATCTCGATAAATTGTTATTACCAAAATCTGAACAGGCTAAGCCTGAAATTGTTGAGCAGGTTAGTGTCAATTTCGATAGCGACAACAATCATACAAGTATGTAAACCGATCACTTATGTAAGGGCACAGCATGCTGTGCCCCTACAAATAATGTGATTAATTTTATCAATCTGGGATGCCCACTGCTTGGGGAGTGTCGGGAAACTTTATGTAACAGAAATTAACGACGGATACAAGTAAAGTAGTAAAGTAGAAACTGCGGTTTCGACAATAAAATGGATTCCCGATCAAGGTCGGGAATGACACAAGCGGTGCCTGTTTAATAAATCACATTGGGTGGCTTACCTTTTATGGTGGGATAAAAAAATATTTGAAATCGAAAGTTATTGTGCCTGGCAGACGCTCTTGTCTGCCGGTGTGATCTTTTTAGGGGTAGATGTGGACATTTGCCGCCCACGATGGAATGACAAAACTATTTATTATTAATTATCTCCAACAGTTTATCCCGCCTGACTCGAATTATCGAAGTATCTTTATCAGCGGGTTCGAGCCGCAGGAATTTATTATAATAGGCAATCGCATCTTCTACATTCCCCTGCTTTTCAGTTAGGAACCCTTTGATAATATATGGATAGGGTAAGTTCTTATCTTTCTCTAACAAATAATTACTCAATGAGTCCGCAACATTAAAATTACCTGCCCGGAAATTAATAATCATCTGGTCGGTTTTAATTTCAAGATCATTGGGAAATAATATCAAGCATGAATCGACCTGGATCAAAGCGTTGTAATAATCCTCAATATTGCGATAGTAGCTATAGAGCAGCATCCGATTAATTTTATTAAAAGGCTCCAGCATCAAAGCGGTATCGATCTGCGGTTTGGCAAACCGATTATAATCGCTGTTCATTTGAACTGTAGCATATAATGCTCTCGGGGCTGACCAGTATGGATTTCGTAGAATCATGTTGTTTAATGATTTGATTGATTCAGCAAAGAGACCGTTTTCCGAAATCTCTCTTGCCCCTTCGAGATTCAAATAATCTGGTGATTTAACGGTGTAGATATTATCCCAATAATTTGCCTTATCCATGTTTTTCATGTAAAAATATGAATCACGCATAGAAGGAACTCCGGCAATCCAGTAAGCATCATGTTTGTCCAGATTAGACTCAATATATTTTTCAGCGGTATTGATATTTGTATAGAGAGGCAAATTACTGAGAGGGAGAATTAATGACATTGCCGCAACGGCGCCGATAATTCGCATATTGGATTTTTTTTCACTCTCTTCATAAAGTCTGCTCATTAAAACAGCAAGTATTACTCCGAAGGGAGCCATAAAAGCAGTGAAGCGTGGAAGATCCAGGACGTAGCTGTTAACCGGATCGGAAATAAAGGCGAGACTAAAACTGCTCCAGCATAATAAAGTCAGGGCAATAGTCAGGGGGGATGAAAGAGTCGATTTCATTTCGACAAAATAAAATTTATTAAGCACCAGTATCGCTGGGAAAAGAAGAAAAACAGATTGATTAATATCAGTGATATGCCGAATCGAAAAAAGACCATAGTCAGAGTGAGGCAGCTTGCCGGATAAGAACAGCAGCTTGTTTGCCCATTCCATATTATTGGTGGCATAATAATATATCCCCGCAATCATTATAACCCAAACGCCAAACGAGGCCATTACCGCTATAAGGCGGCCATTTTTATTCTTTGCAGTCAATGTTATGTATAAAGCAACCGGGATTAAATATATTGTTGATATATTAAAGAATATCCCTGCGGCAACTATACCCCACAAGAATACAAGATGACTGGTTGAGAATTTTTTATAAAGCAATAAGGTCAGATATGAAAACCAAATTGTTAAGGCAACGATTATCGGTTCAACTCCGACAAATCCGAAGAGGAGAAGGAAATGAGGGCCGAAGAAAATAATTATAAAATAAAAAAATCTCTTAACTTTATTCTCGGTAAGGAAGCCGGAAATTTTTGCCGCTCCAACAAGAGCCAGTAGCATACAGGCAAACGAAAATGTTTTCCAGGCCAGCACGCCGGCGGTATTATAATGAATATTAAATAGGGAATATAATTCCTTGAGTAATCCGGCCAGAAGGATTGTCCCGAATTCAAACCACCGTAATACGATATAATCGGTTTGAGCAATCTGGGCAACACGCAGATTCCCACCACCATAAAGAAAGGAATCATACTGTGTTAGAAACAACACGATGGCAATAACCGAGAGGCCGATCAGAATACTTATTTTTGATTGAAACAATTTAGCTATTAATTGATATTTCCAGATGAATAAAATTGCTATGACAATAGAAATGATAACCCATAAAATCAGATACCAGAAAGGAAGATACTGCCAGTGATCGAACGACCAGCCGTTGTGATAAAATTCCGTTCCCAGAAATTGCAGCGCTACATATAGAAGTACAATACCAATAATTGAAAATAATATTACTTTGTTGATATGGTTTTTTTTCATTATCAATTATTAAATTTCCTGGCGGCCTTCCATTGCGCGTGTTAAGGTTATGGCATCAGCGTACTCAAGATCGGCTCCAACCGGCAAGCCGCGAGCTATTCTTGTAACTTTTACCCCTAACGGTTTTAAAAGTTGTGATAAATATATTGCCGTGGCTTCCCCCTCGACATTGGGATTAGTGGCGATGATGACTTCTTTGAGGTCATCATTGATCCGGTTCAGCAATTCTTTAATCCTTAAATCATCCGGGCCGATCCCATCGAGCGGGGATAGTCGTCCCCCAAGGATATGAAAACGGCCATTGAACCCCTCAGCATTATCCATCGCGGCGGCATCAGGAGATTCTTCTACCAAACAGATTATGCTGGGATCACGCGAAGGATCGGTGCAGGTATAGCAGGGATCGTTCTCAGAGATATCACAGCAAATAGAGCAGAAACCGACTTTTTCCTTAACTTCCTTAATTGTCTCAGCCAGCTCCATTGCCTCTTCTTTGGGCAGTTTCAGAATATGATATGCCAGCCGGGTGGCGGATTTGCGTCCGATCCCGGGCAAACGGGCTAATTGTTTAGCCAGTTTTTCAATTGAAGAGGCTGATTTGAACATTTATTACTCTTTTTAAAAAGGAAGATTCATTCCCGGAATTTTCAATCCACCAGTTACGTTTGACATCATTTCCGCCTGCATTTCCTGAACCTTTTGGAAAGCCTGATTTACAGCAGCCGCAACCAGATCCTGAAGCATTTCGACATCATCTTTTACTACAACTTCGGGATCGATTGTAACCGAGATAACTTCATTTTTGCCGTTGATGATAACTTTTACCATCCCGCCGCCGGCAGTTCCTTCAACTTCTTTTTCGGCCATTTCCGCCTGGGCTGCTTCCATCTTGGCCTGCATCTGCTGTACCTGCTTCATCATATTGCCCATATTGCCTAATCCGCCTTTTCCCATCTTCTATTCCTTTCGAGATATTGGGGTTGATTCGATCTGCTTAACCCCGATAATTTCACCATCGATTTTATCTATTAACATTTTTATACGGGGAGAGTTCTCCACCAGTTGGTTCAGATCTACTTTCGTTTTTTGTTCATGACCGCTGTCAGGTAGAGTACTTTTTTTATTGGGATCTATTTTAAAATTAAGACCAATATTGGCTTTGTAATAATCTCTTAATACCTGCATTATCAGATTCAGATTATCAGAACGCTGGCATACCTGCAAAGAGGTGGCGGCGTTGCTTCCAAAAAACAAAACCAATTTGTTATCGCTGATCTCCCGCACATCAGCCATAGATAACTGCGAGGCCAGCATATTGCTTTTTTGTTTTAGGGCTATTATAAATCCATCCCAGCCGGCTTGAATAGTCGGCATATTAATGGATTTTGAATAGGCGGGTATGGGGGTTTCATCGTAACTGGGGGAGGTTTCGCTTCTTTTAACTATGTTTATCGATTTTATCTGAGTGTTATCTTTTTTTTTTGAAGCCGGTCCGAAAAGATCTGAATTGGATTGTGAGGTTGAGATCGGGTTCTGTTTCAGGTGAGCGAGGATCTCTTCAAAATGAACGGTGCTTTCCATCGAAGCCATCCTGATGCCGCCCATCTCAAGAACCAGCCGTTCATCAAGGCCGCTTTTCAGGTCACGGATCATATCGGCGGCCATTTTGAGGAGCCGGATTAAATCGCCAGTGCTGAAATAATCTGTCTGTTTGATATAAGCTTCTGTCTCATCTTTTCCGAGATTTAAAAATTCTGTCGCTTCTTTATCAGTGGAAAGGATCATGAGAATTCTGAAATGATCCAGCATTTCCGAGAGGAAATCTTTGGCATCAACTCCGGCCTCTTCGATTTTGCGAATATGAGTCAGGATCGATTTGGCATCCCGGGCGGCAACTGCTTCACAAATACTAAATAGCATCTGGCGATCGACCAACCCCAGGGCATCGACAACATCCTGTTCGGTAATTTTATCCCCGGCAAAAGCGGTGACCTGATCCAATAGCGATAGTGAATCCCGAACCGAACCATCCGCCTTGCGGGCCAATAAAGCTAATGAAACTTCGTCGATTTTAATATTCTCTTTGTAGGCAATATTTTTGAGATGCTTCTCAAGATCGGTCGGGGAGACTCTTTTGAAATCAAATCTCTGGGTTCGGGATAAAATAGTTTCAGGAACTTTAAGGGGTTCGGTGGT
>JBDRQG010000200.1:0-5003 GCA_043826475.1 bacterium | reverse complement strand
GCAAACACATTCAATGCTATCAGGGACATAATTACAATCAGTACTTTTACTATCATTTTGATATCTCCTTGATCTTTTTTCGCTACCTTATAAGCCTATCAAATTGTATGAAGGTCCAACAATCAATATACTCCCCATATACGTCAATTTAACCAGTCAGTTTCGTAGAAACCTCAAGACTATTCTGAATTATTTGATTGGTAAACTGTGTTGCGTAGTATTCATTAATCCTTCAGATATTATCTGAGAGATATTTAAACCTGATAACTTAATACATGTTATTGATTCAGAAATTAAATGTCCAGATGAAGCTTACTCAGACAAACATTGGCGGAAAGCTAATAAGACCAATAATTTGTAGGATTTTTATGGGATTATCAAAAAAGTGAGGGGAATTAGACAAATTTAGCAACTGAGTGATTGAGAAAATAGCATTAAAAAGAGTTAACTTTTGTTCATGTTGTTGGTTACAAGTACTAATATCTGGCAAAATCCGGACACGTGGCAAAGATTGGGCAGAAATGGGAATAGAATCTGTCTGTAAGATATGACAACGAGGAAATAAAATGGCATTAAAAACTTCCCGCAAAGTTTGCAAATAAGTTAGAATCCGCAAGGATCTAAAAGAATACACCTATTTAGGTTGCCCATTGACCAAAAACCAGTCACCCTTGTGTTTCCGTACGTGTAAACCTAATGAAGACGGAACTGGCTTTTGCGGCCGAGTGGCTCCTCATGGATTCAAGAGCCGTATCCAGCAGGGAATAGATGAATACAAGAAGAAACAAGCCGACTTGTCGACCTTGCTTCGCTATCAAGAAACTACTTGTAATAAAGATTACTGATCATTTAAACCTGAGCAGACCACAATAAATTTAATTCTAATAAGCAATAACTACCAAAAAAGAGGCATTACGTGCAAAAGCAAATTTACGTCTTGTTAATATTACTGGTATTAGTTAATCTCAATGATAAAAATGCTTCATAAATAATCTATGCCACCCTCTCCTAAAACATTTTGAAGAGTAGGTGACCGTGGCTTCATAATTAGAGGACACGGCCACCAGGCACGCTAATGCATTATATGCTTATGCAGCTTTGCTGCGAGTTTGCCCACGCCGATCAAAGACTATCAGTATTACCCCGGCCAACACAGCCAGAGCACCAGCGATCGGTGAAAATGGGATCTGTCTGGTTTCATCGATCTGGACATGCATATCTCCCACATTGATCGCATTCCTGCTGGAAGTGTAGGATATCCCTCCATAGATTAACCCAATCACACCGAGTGCGATTAGAATTATACCAATTATAGTCATTATCTTCATAAATGCTCCTTTTCGTTAGCACATGCACTTGACCTGAGAGGTTTCAATATGCAGCTGCCATTTCAAAGATGGAACAGCAAGCCGAAGTTTATGGAATAAAAATCCGCATTGACACCATCCAACACCGCACTCGGCACGTCTTTTACGTTGTAGTCAATAAAGACATAGCGAACATCGCCAAACAATTTGATCTTCGGTGAAGCTGGCAATTCGATCCCAGCAGCCAGATGCCAGCCGAATTTCTGGGTTGTTTTATCGTCAAAGCCGGCATCGTTATATGTATTAGCATAATCAAAAGTAGTATTATACCACCCGGCACCGAGACCTCCATAGATTATCGGCAGTGGGTAGATTAGCCCGGTGATTGTCACTGGCCAACTTTTGACTGTTAATACGTCGGAACCATATTTTTCCTGACGATAACCAAAATCACCTTCCGCACCCAACACCGGCATAAGTTTCAAGCGTAATGTTGCACCAATCAGGTAATTAGTATCCTCGGCATCCTGAGATTTCTGAATACCAAGGTGAGGACCCAGGTACATGCCCGTTTGACTGCTTACAGTCAAGGGCAGCAGAATGAGAACACCAAGAACAAATCCAACTAAAATTATCCTAAACATATTATCCTCTTGTTTACAGTTAAAGTATATGTATTGCCTTCATAAAAGAATGAAAGCTCGCCATGCATTATATATATTTTGCTGGCTATGGTTATTTTACTAATAAATGGTCCTTGCTTGTTAAACGACGCATTATATTGCTCGGCGGCCAGAAATTATTCTTAAAAGTACTGCTATAATAGCAATGACTATCAGAACGTGAACGAGACCGCCCAAAGTATAACCAGTTAACAAGCCAAAAGCCCATAGAATCACCAATATTACGGCTATTGTCCACAACATGGGATTCTCCTTTCTTCGTGCTTTAGGATTGCAACTGATTGACGCATCCATGCATCAACCAGCAGTAATCCAAAAAGATTAGTCAGTCGAGGACTGAATTACCTCGAAAATCATTAGTTATTTATTCTCTTTACGACATGGATATCATTGACGAGCTTTATAGTCAGAGAAATTTCGTTTTGTTGTCTCTCCGATACATTATTAATAGTTTAGCCACGGAGTAAACGATTCTTCATATCGTTATTTACCGAAAGTCCAGCCAACTGTTCCTTTGAAGTCAGGAGCGTCAACCAGACCCAACTTACCCTCGATGAAAAAATGTCCCGATTGGCTGCCAGATGAACCTCTCCCGATACCAAACTGAATATAGAGACCAAGTTCGGATCTACTGCCCCCGTGTTTCCATGAGTAAAATACCGGACCGACGCCACCACCCAGATACGGGGTCCATGCTCCCCAGTCTGAACGAAAACGATAATCGAGTTCAAACGACGGTGCCACCGTAGTAAAATTATCACCAAATCCAATTTCAATATTCGGCATTATCATCAAGTTATTTGAAATATCTCCGAAGTCTATGTGACCGCCGATATGGAACTGATCGGGGTTAATCGTGAATCCAACACGTGGTCCAATGCCGTGAAATCCAACTGGACGTTCATTCCCGAAGGTTGGGGAGCTGCACAACAGACCAATTATGAGTGATGCCAATATTATTTTCTTCATATTCTGTCCTTTCATTTTGTACGTAGAACTTCGATCAATCAACATTTTGTTGAAGGTCCTTTTGTTATTTTATAGCGACCTTAGTCGGTTGATTCGAGATAAATACGACTTCCGTACCGACCCCAAAGAAGATGTCTTGCTTACCGGTTGCGGCAGACAATCCAGTGCCTGCGGCCGCTCCGGCAACGGCACCGATTTCGGTGCTGCCATCCTTATTAATTATCTTACCAATAATACCACCAACCAGCGCTCCACCGCCAATCATAGCAACCTCTCGGTTTGTATGTGAACCTTTTTTCTCCTGAATTATATCGGTTCCGATGTTGGTCCAGTTTCCAGCTTGATCCTGAATCGAAGTCAAGCTGAAGTCCAGTTCGGCGGGTGTCTTAAGGTGGCCGGACTCGACTACCCGGTTCAGCACTCCGACCGCACTAGCGCCATCCGCAAACAGCGTGTGTCCATCAACAAAGATGGGTTGGGATAGTTTGGCGCGGAACTCTGTTCCGGAAAGCTGTTCATCAGTATCAATTGAATCGACGAGAGTGACAGCGATTTGAGTACCCACCGGCATCGTAACATAGGCGGTTGTCACGGCTTTCGTCGTGTTCGCATCGCCAACCTGCTGATCGACTTCACCACCTTTACCGCAGTTTGCGATAAAGAATATCAGCAGAACCGATGAGACTAAGCTAATTGACTTAAGCATTTTAACTCCTTTGCACATTTGAATTTATCTATATATCTATTATAATAATTTTAATTCCAAGGACATATTCCCCGCCTAACGCCGGGGTATGGTAAGCCACAAGGCTGTTTGCTGGAGCGACTGCAGGTGAGGCAAAGTATCCTAATTAAATCACCTCCGTCTAACCAATTTCTCAGTTCTTGTAACCCTTCTCCTTAAGATCCACGGTTGTGATATTTTATAGTTTATGCGATTTCCTTGGGTGGGATTCGTACCGTTTGGCTGCTTGTGGTTCTTTATTCTTGATTGCACCAATAACCAGGTTCCAGACATCCGATGTGGTAATATCCTTATGATGTTTGATATCAGCCACCACCAACCGGGTTGTTTCCTGGTTGATATCGACACCTCTTATAGATCCTTCGATCTTGTCTTTGTTGAATTCTTCTGTCTGGCTTGATTGATTTGTTATTGTCTTCATAGTTCTCGTTCCTTCGTCATTTCAAATCAAGTACTAATTTTGTCGATAATATCAATCCTTTGCCAATGGCAGATCGACATTCTTCAGATGCCTATGAGTGTCGGTGGAAGTCAGTTGTTGGATCTGAGTTTCAGGCCATTAAGGTCTTCACCCTACTCAATCAATTTATGCTAATATCGTGGAATACAGATTGTTAATCAATCAGCCAAAGGATTGAAAAGGGGTCTAGCTCTAAAGATGGAGATACTAACATGTCGTTTAACGGTAACTGGCAAACTTGCGGTTCACTGATAGGGTGATGGCAATTTGCTAATTCCTATATAAGCTGCATGGCGGACGACGTCAAGGCCTTGTCAACTGTTTCCAATGCGGCATATGGTGGATAAATGATTTGTATCGGTGGGTAGCCAACAGCTTAAAGTGGACTTAATCAAGGACATGTTACCTCAGATTTTCAAATTGAATTTTTAAATACAATACTAAACTAGGTTTTCACCCGAGTTACGAAATCATGTGAAATTGATATTACTATAAATAAAACTTTTATATTGGATTTTATGTGCATGATCATATAATAAAGCATGGTTGGCGTTACCATACACAGAGCTTTTAGGATTATATTCAAGATAGGGGAGAAGAAAGGGAAAATATTCAGCATTTCGTACGGATTTATTTGTCGAATCCAATGTTGGAATGAGGAGCAATTTGAAAATTGATTTCCCTGCCGCTACTGAAGATTTAATCCCTGAAAATAAATCAGCAGAACAAGTAAGAGTTGTCGGCCCGTCAGCTTATTTTAATGATTGCAGATAAGTAACCAAGTTGATTTCTTTGCTTTCAATATTTAATTTCTTACGAATAATTTTACGCCGGCTTCT
>JBDRQG010000199.1:0-5924 GCA_043826475.1 bacterium | reverse complement strand
GTATGATGGATTCAGCGTAAGCTTTCGACGCTGCAATAGCTTTTTCAGCTCGTTTACGCACGGTGATGTCTATGCCTTGCGCAATAGTGGCTAAAATAGTCTTATTGTCCTTAGCATAGATGTTGGCTGAGCTAAATAGCGCCAGCCGGGCGTCCCCATCTTTTCGAAGAATTGGTATTTCCACCGATTCCCAAAATTCACTGCTCGCTGTTTGTTCGATCTTGCTCAGGGACTCATTCCGGCTTATTTCAGGGAAGAGCATGCGCAGTTCTTTGCCGATAACTTCGTTGGATGTATAGCCTGTAAGTCGCTCGAAGGCTTTGTTGAACCGTGTAATCCTGAAATCAGGGTCCCATACCGCAATGGGGGCATTTGCACAGTTGATCAGGTTATCTAAATAATCGCGTGTCTCACGAATTACCTCCTCCGCCTTCCAAATCTTCTCCATTAAAATAATAGTCACCAGGGAAACAGCTATAAACATAGGAACACGAATTAAATCATTGATTGTCTCCCCAACGACTCGAAAAGAGAAGTGGCTTAGAATTAGCCATGCCGCTAAAAACATAGCCACAGCCAGGCCTTTTCTTTTCCACCAGATCGACGCCAGGATAATGGGAATATAAAAAAAGTGCGTAATAACTGTGCCGCTTTTTAATACCGCGTGAACATAACAAGTTAAAAAACAGCAGATAGCTAAAAGGATAGCCATTATCAGAATTCTGTATCTTTCCTGTTCTTTTAATTTTACTTTCATCATCAGATCCTTTTTATGAATTTTGCATGGAAGTTAGCCACAAATTTCACAAATATGCACAAATTTTACTGAGACCGGTTTTTCGTGAAGTTAATGATCTTTGCAGGGTAAACTACCATTATACGTTGTGTTTGACAATACATGATTGTTATTTTGATTCTCTTTTCACGGCTTCAGTTATGAATATTTTTATCTTTCAAGTTTGCGGTTGTTTTTACTATGGAAGTGAGTATTTTCCGAATCTTAACACTTAGTTGAGTAATTTCACCTGCATTGGCGCCAATTGAAGTTCCGGAGCTTAAAACTTGTATCGAAAGCACATATTCTTTCTTCGACCTTCCTGGATATTTATACAGATCGATAATATCCAATACAAGGCGAAAGGATTTATCGGTAAGCACAGTTCATTTTTTTTCTCATTGCTTAATATTAAACCATTCGAAATAATTATAATAGGTTTTTCAACAGAAGTTCAACGAATATTTTTATACGGATAGAAGAATAAAGATAATTCCATATCCATTCAGAGCTAAAAAATGGTGTAAGGCATCCTGTGCCTTGTTTCAAAAGTGTAATTTCCTGATTTCCCGATTGTATTCGTTAAGGATTTCTTTGTTCTCAATCGGTAATTGCTCCATTGACAATTTTTCCCGGTTAAGCCCGGGCTGTCTCCGCCGATATACAGGGTCTCGATTCGGGAATCGGGATAGCGCTGTTATAATAAATCAATTTCGCTCAACAGCGCCTTAATCCGGAGGCTCAGGTTTTCCGGATTCAATGCTATAGAATAGAAATCGCAGTAGAGGCGCTTTCTCAGGCAAAAGGGAAAATGAATGTAGAAGCTGAATTGCTTCATTCGGGTTTAAGCTTATCCTAAAGGGTAAAATTCTATGATATTGGTGTTTTTACAACATTAAGTAACTGATAAATTGTTGTAATTAACCACATGTATTCATAATTATTTATCATTGTCAGATTTTTTTTTCTTCGCATATTGTGGATAAAGTTTTTCCATACAATCCGGGCAAATACCGTGGCTGAAAACGGCATCGGAGTGGTCCATTACATATTTTTCCACATGCTCGTAGTAGCCGTCGTCATTACGAATTTTTTTGCAATTGGCACAGATCGGCACCAATCCGCTCAGGGTTTTGATATCTTTCAGAGCCTTTTCCAGATTCCTGTTTTTCGATTCAATTTCATCATTTTTTCCCCGTAAATCCCTTGTTTTCTCCGCTACCTGGATTTGAAGCTTTTGCTGCTGCCTCCGAATAGTATGTATTCGCGCTTCGTAAAAAACCATAAGGGACACCAATCCAACGATAAGAACAGTAATCTTAAACCACAACTTTTGCCAAAAGGGTGGAATTACGATGATACTGATGGCAATCCCTTCTTCATTCCAGACATTATCGTTATTAGAGGCTTTAACCCGGAAAGTATAATCGCCGGGGGGTAGATTCATATAGCTGGCATATCGTCTGGTCCCCGGGTAAATCCAATCTTTATCAAATCCTTCCATATAATAGGCATATTGGTTTTTCTCAGGAATAGTGTAGTTCAGGGCTACAAAATCAAAAGAAATGTAATTCTCCTTATAAGAAAGATTCAGTGCATTTATTAAGGACAAATCCTTATCAAAATTGATTTCACGGTTAAATATTTTGAAAGATGTCAGATAGACTAATGGTACCCGGGAATTTTCCGTAATCTTTTCAGGATCAAAAACATTTAGTCCTTTAGTGCCCCCGAAATATAGTTCTCCGGTTTTAGCTTTACAGGCCGCCCCCCAAAAGAACTGATTACTTTGCAGTCCTTCCCTGACATCATAATTTCTAAAAGATTCCTCCGCCGGATTAAATTTGGATAAACCGTTATTGGTACTCATCCATAAATTTCGGTCGTTATCCTCCAAAATAGCGTAAATGACATCATTGGGTAATCCATCATCCAGAGTGTAATTGCTGAATCGTTTCGTCGTTAAATATAATTTACTTAACCCTCCTGTGGTACCGATCCAGAGAATAGAGTCGTTATCCATGCTCTTAGTAATTGAAATAACATGATCGTTAATTATACTTTGATGATCATCGGGATCGTGGAAAAAATGAGTAAATTCTCCGGTACTTGAATTGAATCTGTTTAAACCGTTCCATGTCCCAATCCAGAGAAAACCCTCATCATCTTCACAAATGGCCATCGATTGGATGTTATTATTGCTAATACTGGTCGGATCATTCGGATCGTGGCGATAGTGTTTAAATACTTCGGTTGAATAATCAAATTGATTGAGCCCGCCGCCATCGGTTCCTACCCACAAGACCCCCTTACTGTCCTCAAAGATTACCTGGACATTATTGCTATTAAGACTCAAAATATCATCCGGATTGTAGCGGTGTTGCGTTATCTCATGAGTGGCTCGATCATACATGAAAAGCCCACTGCCCCAGGAACCAATCCAAAATTTGCCATAATGATCCTCGCAAAACGATGTAATATCCTCGCCTGAGAAATCATATGGAACGCCTCCATTTTCAGAAAATTGTATAAAATTGTCGTTTTCCCTATCAAATATATTGATACCGCCGCCAATCGTACCAATCCAAATCCTGCCCGCCTTATCTTCATAAACAGACCGCATAACATCGGCACTCAGACTGTTTGGGTCACCGGGATCATGCCGATAACATCTGAATTTGTAATAGTTCCTGTCATACTTATTAATGCCGCTATTAGTTGTACCAATCCAAATCCGGCCCCCATTATCTTCATAAATCGATAAAATATTATTGTGACTCAAACTAGTATTATCGTCAGGATTGTACTGATAATTATAGAATGTTTCACTTTCTTTATCAAAAATATCGATCCCTTTGCGGGTCCCGACCCAAAACGTAGCGTTTTTATCTCCGTAAAGTGCCATGATGGAATTATCGCTGATACTCCGGGCCTGTTGTGGATCATGTTGATAACAGGTAAATGAACCATCGGTTTTATTTATGTTCGATGATAAAAATTTATTTAATCCGCCACCAATCGTTCCCAGCCAAAGTACACCAGCATTATCTTCACAAATCGACAACACGGTATTGTGGCTTATACTTTTCGGGTCATTTGGATCATGCAAATATCGAATAAAGTGTCCGTTTTCACGATCATAACAATTTAAACCGCCCCCCGTCGTCCCAAACCAGAGAATATTATCAGAATCTTCATAGATGGCGATGACATAATCACTCCCAATACTATGGGAATCGGCCAGATCATAGCGATACGTTGTAAATATACCGGTTTCACGATCCAGACAGCAAACACCGCCACCATCAGTACCAATCCATAACGTACCATAACTATCTTCGGCAATTGCTCTGACAATATTACTGCTCAAACAATTTGTATCATTTGGATCGTATTCAAAGTGTACAAATCTATTTCTCAGGGTGCTGTATTTATTTAATCCGCCCCCTCCCGTTCCAATCCAGATATTGGCAGAATCATCCTCAAAGATTGTCCAGATAAAATTGTCCGACAGGGAATTCCGATCATGAGGTGCCTGTTTATAGACTTTAAAATCATACCCGTCATATTTATTCAGGCCATCTTCCGTTCCGAACCACATGAATCCCCGGCTGTCCTGGAGAATACAGTGAACGCTGCTTTGAGACAACCCCTCATTCAACGAAATATGTTCAAATTTGATATTTTTTTCCGAAAAGTCTCTTAAACCGTATGTTTTTTCAGCATTTAAAATAAGCGTTAATCCAAGGATAATGGTTAAAATATTTAATTCTTTTACAAAATAATTCAGCCACTTATTGAAATACCTGGAAAACATGGAATAAGACATATTCCTCACCTTTTCCCTTTTTCGTTACCTGTATTATACAGACACACTTTGGCATTTACGCACTATCTTAATATGTTTTATCAATTTTCAAATATAATCCACTTGAATTCAGAAACAATAGAGAATTTTAAATTGGGTAGTCACAATTATATTTATTGTAATTACACATAAGATTTTATAAGAACCCATTTTAATCATTTTAATAGAGTAACCTTCTGCACCAGGTGATTACCGCTACGATTCAACACTAAGAAATAGACACCGGAATGCAAGATTCGACCAGAGTGATCTGTACCATTCCAGGTAAATGAGTATTTCCCGGCAGACTGTTTCAATCGGTTTTCCGTATAGACTTCCCGGCCAATCAGATCATAAATGTTTATCCGAATATCCGATTCTCTTTCAAGATCATATCCTAAGGTTGTTATAGCATTAAAGGGATTCGGGTAATTATTATGGACTTTAAACTCACGAGGCATCTCAGAAATATCAGTATTGATTCCACTAATGATGCCTATTTCCGGCGTTTCCAGTTTTCGATCTGTATAAATATGAAATTCACCGGGTGCTAATTCAATCGGATCGGTCGTGAGTTCGATATATTGAGTATCGCCTGAAAAATAATCGAACCAATTCCCGGCATGTGGAAAATTGGGGGCAATCAAAAGGGCTGTAACCCCAAAATTTCCGAGAATTACTACATTCGGTGATCCAGACATAACAATTCGTTTCCCAGCTCCTCCAACTGACATCTGAACACTCGTATTCGGACTGGTAAAAACCTCACTCTCTTTTCGTAATTTCAGCAGTGCTGCAATTGTTTTGTAAAGGCTCCGACGATATACATCCTCATAGTAATACCAACGGATTGGTTTTGGCTCAACACGGCCACCGTAATCAATCGACACATCATAGCCCAATTCCCCAAACTGCCAGATCATTTTGGGTCCGGGTAACGTCAGGAAAAACACATTGACGAGTTTCTGACGTTTTAAAGCGGTTTCCAAATCCTTAATATTATAGGCACCGGAAGAATTACCATATTGAAGATTTTTATACATCAGACGTTCTTCGTCGTGGCTTTCCATATATGTGACTAAATGAGGATCACCCCAACCTCGATTCTTATAAAATCCCCATGAAAAATCAGACTCCGATGAGTAGCCCATTGCAGACTGGGCATAATTATAATTGCAATTACCCCAGAGCAGCATGCCGTAGTCTGATAATACTTTTTCTTCGGAATTTTCCGCCAGATGCTCCATGATCACATAAACAGATGAATCTGCTGCCCAGATCCGGTCAGCCATGCGTTTTAAT
>JBDRQG010000198.1:0-8697 GCA_043826475.1 bacterium | reverse complement strand
GGTTGACCATGAAATCACAACCCAGTCTTTCTCTGAGGAAAAACTCAAAGACAAGCGTATCTGGGAAGTGATAGATAAAATCAAAGGGGAAGCCTCCGAAGAATTCGAAAAGATGTTCCCGGCCAAGCAGCCCTCGAAAGTAGTGGTGAAAACTAAAGATGGGAAAGTCTATTCCGAGTATCTTGAATTTCCCAAAGGGGATCCACGCGAGCCGATGACCGAAGACGATCTGACTTCCAAGTTCAATGGCCTCGCTACCGGATTGCTGGATGATGCACGAAAAAATGAAATCAAGAACATTATTTTCAATTGCGAAAAGTTGTCTTGCAAGGATATGATGAAAGAATTAGTTGCTTAAAACAAGTAGGGGCGAAGCATTCGGTTACTATTTCTTAGATAATTAAGATAACGGTGTCGAATGCTTCGCCCTTACAGATATGATATAAAAGGCAGGATCATTGTGGTCCTGCCCTTTTTTTAAATAAATTTATTGAGGGCAATCAGCTGGAGGAGGGCCCTGTTTAAATAGATAATTTACTAATAGCGTCAAATCATCTACAAAAATTTGTCCGCTGCCATTGGCATCACCCTCTTCATAACAATCAGGTTCTGGTCCTTGTTTAAAAAGATAATTTACAAGGAGAGTTAAGTCATCTACAAAGATACCGGGAACTCCCGTTACATCCCCACGAATGCCATCATGATTACAGCAGGTACAGGGGTTTGGTGTGCAGGTTGTTCCATCCCCTTGATATGTATTCCCTGCTCCTTCGCAGGTTGCTTGATCAATAATTGTACAAATTCCAGCCTGATCACAGCAGGCGCCAGTTGGTGGTTCTACATTAAAGTTTTCCGCACAAGCCAACCTGAACCATTTTACATCAGCCTGAGCCCATGTCCCTTCATTCATAATGACACCACCCGGAATAGGATCATCAATATATTGTACGTCGAGATAGTAGTCGTCGGTATAACCGTAAGGTTTAATGACTTCTACATCAGTAAAGTTACCAGTATGATTTGAACCAAAACGAGACATTGATGGCCATACTTCAGATGCACAAGGGATGCTGGACCCATCACATCCAGGTGTATAAGTATTTGTAATATTCACAGCTGTTGCCCATGTTGAACCGTTATCGTTTGAGAGTGTTATCCATAGGTCGCCATTAGCTGCACCGGTAGGAAAACCTGGATTAGAGAAAGACGCACAATCATCTGTTACCCCGCCGGGAATATCATTAAATTGTACAAATAATAAATATAAACGTCCGTTACACTCCGAGATTGACATTTTTGTGGCATTAAGCTGCCAAGCGCCTCCATTACAATTTGTTTGACTCCAGTCGAAATCATGAGCAACAGTTATTACGGGATTATTTTCCGACCAATGAAAGAATTTTCCACTGAAATATCCATGGTGGCCAGTGCTGTAAGCATCGGCTGGCCAGAATGATCCATCCCAAACAATATGAAGGTTGCCATCAGAATCTAATAGAGGAGATAAATTATTATATGCCCGATAACTGTCAACCATATCTTCTGTTGTTATATAATGTGTAACATTTACTCTTGGCTGCCATGTAGCTCCATTATCTAATGAAATTTGATAATATATGTCATTGTCCCACTGAACAGAGCGGTAATAATTTTCACATGTATTGTCATCTCCTGAGGCAGTATCCAGCGCGCTGGCATCACAAGGTAAATTTGCCGGCCATACCAAGGCAACTTTACCGTCATAATTAGCATCCAGGTCATAAGCAATATTATAATTTGTATCAACTATTTTAGGTGGATCATCCCATGTACCTAATTCTTTACCGCCAACTCTACGAAAATAATATATTGCACTGGGATCACCATTATCAACTGCCGGAATTTTAGCTAAAACATGAAGGACGGTATCATTAGCTCCTTCTATATATCTGAATTTTGGCCATAAAGTCTGTTGATAATTTGGTAACGCTGCCGGAACAGCTATGCTTGTATCAAAGCTGGAACTTCCGGGACTATTTTGAAAGAAAAACTTATCGACATAATCAACTCCGCTGTTGTGACCGCCAACAATAGCTCGACCATCATTTGTAACATCGATATTTACATAACCAGCATAATCTCCAAGTAAAACCGTTCCTAATAAAGAACCGACTGAAGAACGATAGGAATTGTATCCCATTTTACGGTTTGCAACTACAGGTGCTGGCAGATACATCCAGCTGAAATGTATATCAAGGCCGTTCGTAATGTCATAGGTCCAATCAATCATTCTTCCCATACTGCCATTATGCTGGTAATCATACCAGGTGGTGCCAATTACCATACCGGGACCAATACCCTTTGATGAACTTTTTCCTAACGTTTCAGTATTTTGGGGTTCGTCCGAGATAATAAAATTGTTTTCATTTGGTATGGCATAGTACATTGAATGCGCAACGGCTGGATTGATTACACGATCTACACTTTTTGACTCATCTTCTCCAATTACTGTTAAAGCAGATAGTAACAGGAATGCTGTTAGCCAAACAAACCAATTGTATTTTTTGGACATGCTACCCCTCCTTATTATGAAAAACATTTTATTACCCATGTTTATTTCGTCCTACATTTCTAGTAAAATAATAATAAGATTGCATGAAACTGTCAAGGAAAATTGATTTATGTGTCTCTTTTGCGTTCTTCCAGGATTCGTCTTAATTCTAAGCATTTGAGGAATGGAAAATCTGAGATTTTGATAATATTAATTGATGATTTGATTTACAAATTTAGTAAAGTCATTACTTTATTGGTTATCTTTAGTTTATGTTCCCTTAAAAAATCTCAGCACTAAACTTATAAATCTCAACGCGTCTATCAAAATAGCTTTTCATCGGTAGGCCTGCTTTTAAACAGGTCTGCTCAAGAAATTCTACCACGCTCCAATGATTCTCGGTCGCTACCTGCGGTAACAATAAACCCGAATGCATATCCATCTTAATTAAGAGTCCATGCCTGCCTATTTTTATATCATTAATATCGTTCACCCGCTTAAGAGGAGAAAGAACCGAAATTTCAAATTCAAGCGACTCAAATTCATCGGCAGTCAATTCCGGGAAGCGAGGGTCTTCGAATGCCGCCGCCACCGCCATCTCAGCGATAGTCTGATTCAAGGGTTGATAGCCGCGAATCTGTCCAATGCAACCGCGTAGATTCCCGCCTGTTTTCAATGTGACAAAAGCACCCTTCTTCTCTTCGAAAATTTCACGATCCGGAGGCGTATAGCTCTCGCCATTCAATCTTGCTTTGATCGCATCTTTGGCAATCTGCAGCAGGCACTGTTTGTCATCGATAGACAATTCTTCCTGCTTTTTTCTGCTGGGCATCAAGCCGATTTCAGGGGGTAATGATTTGGCTTTTTTATCGATGACAATAGCTGCGGATAAATAACCGACCACGCTGCTGAAGTCGCTCGTTGTTTCGGCTGAAGTAGTATAGTGTAAAGTATGTGTACGATGCGCCCCGAGACGTTTGGCTGCTTTCATCGCCGCCACCAGGGGACCTCCCCCGCAAGCTTCGCTTGTACCGGATTCAAGCAGATCCCAAATTTTATCGGAATCAAACCCCTCTACAGCTTTTTGTATTTTACCATCCATCACTCGAGCTTCTTTATCGCTGTGCTCGTGAGAGAGGTCGGTAGAGACAACTATTAATGTATTGGTTCCTCTAACTGTAGCGGCAAGAGTTTCAGCCAGGGCATTGATTGTATCCTCTTCCTGCTCGCACATGACAATAGCCACCAGTTTGAATTTCCCCAAAACAATCTGCAGAAAGGGAAGCTGGACTTCGAGAGCATGCTCCTGGCGGGAAGCGCCGGTGCCATGACCCATGCGGGAAAAATAGACCTTTGGACTTATGCTGGCAATTTTCCTGGATAACACTTTATCAATTTCAACGATCCCCAATGGGGTCTCGTAACCATCGCCGTCATAAACCGAAGAACCCTGATAAAAAACACGATGCGAGGGAGAGATAACAATAACAGTATCATACTCCTCCCCTTCGAGAAGCTTATAAGCATAAGCAGCTGTTTTACCAGAATAGATATACCCGGCATGAGGAACTATCAAAACCTGTGGACGGCCATCAATGGGTATTTTCTCAACTTCCGAGAAATATCCGGCAATAGTGGATGCCAATTCGGATGGCGATTTCGGATAAAACATGCCGGCCACAGCCGAACGCCTGATATCGAGCTTTTCATCATTCATGGCTACATCTTACGTTTATGAGGCTTAAAAGTCAATTGATTGCTTGAGTCAGACTAAAAATAGCTAATATGTATAAAAATAATCCATATTGTTGTGATTTGTCGGAACCTAATGGAAGCCTGATTTGTTTCAACTTATCGAGAGGATAATTTACCAATTGTTTTAGATAACAAGGAGACCATATGAAAAAAGCTACACTTATTCTTTCATTATTTGCTATTCTGGCCATTTCGGTGCCGGTTTTTGCCTGCGGTAATGATGACGCCTCAATTATTAAAGCCTCGGATGTTAAGACTGATGACGCCTCTTTTGAGGGCACTTTGGTATGTTTGGGTTGTGATCTGAAGAAAATCGAAGGGGCCAATTCTGAATGCAAGATTTCGGGGCATACTTTTGCCATTAAAACCGCTGATGGCAGCTATATAAGCCTGATGGAAAATAAGTATTCCACCGATTTGCTCAATGTTGAAAGCAACCACAACAAGGCGGTTAAGGTTCAGGGTGTTTATTTTGCCAAAGCCAATATGCTTGATGTAAAATCCTTCACTATTGACGGCAAAGAAAATACCTGGTGCGGTCAATGCAGCAAGATGGACGGCTGTGGAGTATCCTCCAAAAAGAAAATGTAAGTGCCGAAGGCACTTTATTGGGTATAAGATATCTTTTACCAAAAAAATAATTTAGATTGCAAACTAAATTCAGAAGAAGCGCCGAATTGGACAACGGCGCTTCTTTTTTTGTCGGGGATTCACCTTTAATTAATTGAACAAATTGACGGAAAATGCATTATGGTAACAATGAAGAATTTTTTAGTGATTTTATTGTTACTTGGTTTTACTATTGGTTGTAATTCAAACGCTGAAGATAAATCTGAAAGGTCGAAAATGGAACAGGAGCAGTCAGAACATAAATATACCAACCATCTGATAAATGAAAACTCCCCTTATTTGCTATCCCATGCCCACAATCCGGTTGATTGGTATCCCTGGGGAGAGGAAGCCCTCAACAAGGCCAGAGAAGAGGACAAGCCGATATTTTTATCAATCGGTTATTCTGCCTGCCACTGGTGCCATGTCATGGAGCGGGAATCATTTGAAAATGAAGAGATCGCCTCCCTTATGAATGAGAATTTTATATGCATCAAAGTCGACCGGGAACAGCGCCCCGATCTCGATCAAATATATATGACATTTACTACCGCTCTGACCGGTGGCGGGGGATGGCCGATGTCGGTCTTTTTGACTTCTGATCTTAAACCTTTTTTTGCCGGAACATATTTTCCTCCTGAAGATCGTTATGGCCGTCCGGGATTTAAAAAAATTTTAACAGAAATCAGTACTGCTTATAAAGAAGAAAAAGATAAAATATTTACATCAGCCAATTCTATCTTTGATCAAATAGACAGCTCGTTAACTTCTCCATCAACTGAGACTTCGATATTAACAGCCCAAATGATTAGTACCGGAGCCAGAATGCTGATGCGTAATTTTGATAATGCCAACGGTGGTTTTGGTGGAGCGCCAAAATTTCCGCATGGCATTGAACTCTCATATTTTCTCCGGTATTTCAATTCCAGCAAAGACCCCTCTTATCTTGAAGCGGCTGAAAAGGGATTATTGGCTATGGCCAGAGGGGGAATCTATGATCATCTTGGGGGAGGGTTTGCCCGCTATTCAACTGATGCAAAATGGCTCGTTCCTCATTTTGAAAAGATGCTCTATGATAACGGACTTTTAATTCCTGTTTATGTTGAAGCTTTTCAACTCACCGGAAAAGAAGAATATAAAAAAGTTATCCGAGAAACGCTTGATTTTATGATGCGTGAAATGACCGATAAGATCGGTGGTTTTTTTAGCGCTCTTGATGCCGACAGTGAAGGTGAGGAGGGCAAGTTTTATGTCTGGACTAGAGGGGAGATTGACAGGATTCTTGGGGATGACTCGCCTGTCTTTTGCAATTATTATAACATCACAGACTCTGGAAATTTTGAGGGGAAGAATATTTTAAATCTTACTCCTGTTTCAGATAGTGTAAGAAGTGAATACAGCTCAGGAAATTTTGATGAATTCATAAATTCGTGCCGTCAGAAACTGATGCAAGAGCGTTCCCAGAGAATTCGCCCCTTAACCGATGACAAGATTCTGACCTCATGGAATGGATTGGCTTTGAGTGCTTTCTGTAAAGGGTATCAAATTATCGGTGATAAGAAATATTTGGAAGCAGCAGTCAAAAATGCCGAGTTTGTTAAAAATGAACTATATCAAAATGGTAAACTGACTCATGCTTATCGCAATGGAGTACATCTCGAAGGAGAGTTCCTTGAAGATTATGCCTATTATATAAGAGGACTTCTTGATCTGGCTCAGACCGACACAAAGAATACCGAACAATGGATAAAATTTGCATCGGAATTGGCCTCAAATAGTATTGATCTCTTTATGGATGAAAAAGGGATATTCTATTTAAGACCGGCCGGGCAGTCTGATTTGATAATGCGTCCCAAAGATGAAACCGATGGCGCCCTTCCGGCTTCCGGATCGATGCTTATTGGATCATTATTCAAACTCAACCGGATTACAGGGGAAGTAAAATTTCTCGATGCCGCTGAAAAGAGCCTGCGGAACCTTGCCCCGACTATTGAAAAATACCCCGGTTCAATGGCCTCGGCCCTTATCGCTCTTGATTATTATCTTAGCGATAAAATTGAAATTATTATTGTCGGCAATCAAGAGAGTCGCAATAAACTGATAAGCGAAATAAATAACCGTTATATTCCGAACATGATTGTTGCTGTCAGTGAGGACGGGAAAAATGATATTCCTTTGTTTGAGGGGCGCGCCAGTGATGATGGCAATGCCAAAGCCTATGTCTGCCGCAATTCCGCCTGCCAGCTTCCGGTTTCGATTGTTGAGGATTTAAAAAAGCAACTGGACGGGATCTGATCCCTTATATATAATCATTAGTAACATTCTTTATCAGGAGGAAATGCTTCAATGATGACAGTGAAAATGGATTGGAAGGGGAAGATGAAATTTGAAGGGAGGGGAGTTTTTGGACATAAAATTATAACCGATGGTCCCAAAGGATTTGGCGGTGAAGAGTCGGGCTATAAACCCACCGAACTTTTGCTATATGGAATTGCGGGATGTACCGGAATCGATGTTGTTAAGATCATGGAAAGGATGAAACAGAATCTGACTGATCTTTCAATCGAAGTAATTGCCCACCAAAAAGAGGAATACCCCAAGTTTTTTTATTCCTTTGAGATCAAATATTACGCTAAGGGAGAAAATCTGGATGAAGCTAAACTGGCTGAAGCGATTGAGTTATCTCATACCAAATTTTGTTCGGTAAGCCAGACGGTGGAGAATGAGGCGAAGGTTACAACCAGCTATGAAATTTTATAAAAATTAATGAATCATTCTCAGGCAAAGCTAGTCTAATTTATAAAAGGAGAAAAAATGCTGGAGAATTTTATTTTTGAAAAGAAGACCGATAAATCTTTTGATGAAGTAGTGACGAACATTGAAAACCAAACCGCAGAACATAAATTCAGAGTTTTAGCAGTTCATAATGTACAGGAGACTCTTGCTGGAAAAGGATTTGAACGCGGACCATTGAAAATTATTGAAATCTGTAACGCCGGTTTTGCTCATAATGCTCTTCAGAAAGACCCCAGGGTGGCGTTATTTATGCCCTGTCGGTATGCTGTTTATACTGAAGATAATAAGACCGTTGTAAAACTTCTTAGCCCGAATATGATTTCTGTTATGATGCCCGAAGCCGGTTTAGATGAACTGGCGGCAAGTGTCGATGAAACTATGAAAAGCATTATGAAGGCTTCGGTTTGAGGTTGTATGATATTTTAAGTCCGGAGATCCATACTCTATAGTAAGCATTAATACCTGAAATTTAGGTGGTTATACACACGTAGAGGGTGGCTTTGTGTCACCCGATTATGTAATTAACGGCGGAGACAAGCCTCGCATCTATGCGTAATGAAAGTAATTTGATGAAACAATTTTTGAATAAAAGAACCCTCGGCTTTACATTATTTGGCGGAGGGCTTGGATTTTGCCTCTTCTTAGTGTATATTAGTTTAGGTTCGACCTGACCGCTTATGTGCAACCCTTATCTGCCAACAGTAGTAGGGGCTGTGACCGGGGCGGTCATGTCAATTAGCGATGCAGCATAACTGCTTTTATTTGTATAGAGATATTTTATAATTTTAAATTCTATCAGGGGATTTAGAAGTGCCGTTATTTAAATACCAGTGTCTGGCCTGTAATAAGATCTTTGAAGAGTTAGTTATTAGAAGCAGCGACAAGGTCGCCTGCCCGGAATGTAAATCAGATAAAACTATTAAAATGGTTTCTCTGATTTCTTCTAAAGGCATTTCTTCCGGGTGCGGGTCATCATGCACTACCGCCAAATGCAAACCCGGCTGAGG
>JBDRQG010000197.1:0-15739 GCA_043826475.1 bacterium | reverse complement strand
CCACGTTTACTATATCCTATACCCACATGAGGTATCAGGGTAATGTTCGGATTCTGCTGCCAGAAATAACGACCCGTCAAAGAAAAATCCATGAAACCATCAGCTTCAGTCTGTGCCTCACCGTTGACATCATTATCAGTCCAGGATCCTATACCAAGATCAAGAGCGACATCCCATTGTCCGGTAGCTTCGGTCAAACCAGCAGAGAAATCATAGTATCCAAAAGCCTCTTTACTTTGATTCCCTGTGCCATCAAACGTCATACTGGAATGGTAATATGATAAACCGAATCCAAAGTTATTGGCACCCAGTTGACGGCCATAAAGCAGGTCAATCCGGCGGTTTTCCATTAATGAGAAATCGAAGGGGATCAACTCATCTCCAAAAAGATTGGAAGGGACATAGGCTGGCAATACTGAGAAATATGTTCCCAGAATCCAGGGATTGTCATTTCCAAATTTCCAGTGAATACCGAAATCAGTGAAATCATCAGTACCTTCACCGAAATATGAATATTCAGCAATTGCCAGATTTGGGTAATCATTAATACGTGAAGGGAACTGCCATATATTGGCTTCATCCAAAAGGATGGTGTTGTTGTCACCCATAGTCATTACGCGTGTTTCAGTGGCAAACGCATTTAATGACATAATCAAAAGCATCATTAAAGATACAGTTAAAAATTTCTTCATTTTCTTAATCCTTATATTAAAATTTATCAATCTTATCCAAACAAATTCATTTCAATCCCCCAAATATCCCTTAAAGATTTTTAAATCATAGGCAATCTCCTGTCATAAAACTCATTATCCAAAATCATCATTTTGAATCTATTATATGAAAAAGTATCTCCTTATATTATAGATACCTATGCCTTCACTTCTATTTCTTAAAAAGCAATGGCAAAACTACAACTTTCAATATTAAAAGCAACTAAAAGTTTAAAGAAAATGATTTCTTTTAATGCTTTAAATGCCCCACCTAAGACTAAGGAGAATATCGGGTTACGGGCATGCTATTTGATTTTTTGCCAAATTTCTTCAAGTTCGTTTAATGAAAAAGTCTTGAATTTTCGGCCTGATTCATTGACATTTTGCTCCAGCTTGTCAAATCTGGTTCTGAATTTCTGGAGTCCTTTTTTGAGAGCAGCTTCAGGATCTATCTCAAGTTTACGCGCCAAAGACGCAATAGCAAAAAGAAGATCTCCTATTTCATTAGTAATTTGAGACTTATCTTTACTTTTGACAGCTTGCTTAACTTCTGAAACTTCTTCGTCAATCTTTTCAAGAACATCTTCAGCTCTTTTCCAATCAAACCCAACCCCGCCAGCTTTTTCACCAATCCTGAAAGCCATGGTCAAGGCTGGCATAGATTTGGGAATTCCAGACAGGACAGAATCTTTCTCCCCGGACTCGACTTTAATTTGCTCCCATTGATCCCGTACCTCGCTGGGGGATAATTCCTTACGATCCCCAAAAACATGGGGATGACGAGCTATAAGTTTATCAATTAAAATATCGGCTGAATCATCAACAGTAAACTCCCCTCTTTCACTGGCTAACTGGGCATGGAATACAATCTGGCAAAGCAAATCGCCCAGTTCTTCTTTGAGAGCGTTAACATCTTTATTTTCAACAGCTTCAACAACTTCGTAAGCCTCTTCTATTAGATAAGGCAAAAGACTCTGGTGGGTTTGTTTGCGATCCCACTGGCATCCACCGGGTGATCTTAAAATCTCCATCAGCATTTTTAACCTCTCAAAGGGGGCAATGCTTTTATCTAGAACTTTTCTTTTTAAATCTGACATAATGACGATAATAATCTTTAGTTATATAATGTGCCTGAAAATTTGCAAAATTCTCATTTGTTGACAAAATTGACAGGTACAACTATAATGTTAAGCTCGATTACTTATATTCGAGCAATTTTTTTGAAAGGCCAATATAACGGATAAAATCTGATGAGCAAGCAAAACGAAAATGAAACCAAAAAATCAGCAGCCTATTCCCCTGCTGAAGTTGAAGATAAACTTTATAACCACTGGCTGGAAAAAGGGTTTTTTGCCGGAAATGCAAACTCTGATAAAGAGCCGTATACCATTGTTATCCCGCCCCCCAATGTAACCGACATCCTCCATCTGGGTCATGCCCTTAATAACACCATTCAGGATATTCTCATAAGAAAGCATCGGATGGCAGGTTACGAAGCGGTCTGGATTCCGGGAGCGGATCATGCCGGTATAGCAACCCAGGTTATTGTCGAAAAGCAGATCAGCAAAGAAGGGACTACCCGCCGCGAAATGGGCCGGGAAAAATTCCTTGAACGCACCAAAGATTGGGCCTATGGCAATAAAGACAAAATCCTGAACCAATTAAAAAAGATTGGCTGTAGTTGTGACTGGGACAGGACCAGATTTACTTTAGATGAAGGGCTCTCAACTGCTGTGGCTGAAGTTTTCAGACATCTTTATAATAAAGAGCTAATCTATCGGGGACATCGCATAGTTAATTGGTGCCCTTCCTGTCAAACCTCCCTTTCTGATGATGAAGTTGAACATGTTGAACAGGACAGCTATCTTTGGTTTATCAAGTATAAGCTCAAAGGCTCTGATGAGTACCTGACCGTTGCCACAACCAGACCGGAAACGATGTTAGGTGATACGGCCCTGGCTATTGCCCCCAAAGACGCCCGTTATAAAAAATATGTCGGTAAAACGGTTATTCTTCCCATTCTGGAACGCGAAATTCCAATAGTCGCCGACAGTTATGTCGACCCTGAATTTGGCACCGGGGTTGTAAAAGTCACTCCAGCTCATGATCCTAATGATTTTGAAATCGGTAAAAGGCATGATCTTGAAGAGATAAATATTCTCAACACCGATGGCAGTATGAATGAAAATGCGGGTAAATATAAGGGTCTGGATCGTTACGAATGCCGCAAACAATTGCTTGAGGATCTTGAGAAAAAGGATCTGCTTGAGAAAAAAGAAAAATACAATCTTTCCGCCGGTACCTGCTACCGATGCCATAATGTCGTAGAACCATACCTATCAGAGCAATGGTTCGTTAAGATGAAAGAACTGGCCCAGCCGGCTATTGATGCAGTAAAATCCGGCAAAATAAAATTCCATCCCGATTACTGGTCTAAAACATACCTCCACTGGATGGAGAATATCCGGGATTGGTGCATTTCCCGCCAACTTTGGTGGGGACATCGCATTCCTATCTGGTATGCCGAGGATGGAACTATGTTTGTCTCGATTAATCGTCCCGCTCAGAAAGACTGCAAAGGATATGATCCGGAAAGTCTGACTCAGGACGAGGACGTTCTGGATACCTGGTTCTCTTCCTGGCTCTGGCCTTTTTCCACCATGGGTTGGCCCGAGAAAACTCCTGAGCTTAAGAAATTCTATCCGACTAAAGTACTCAGTACTGCCTCGGAAATCATTTTCCTCTGGGTGGCCCGTATGGTTATGGCCGGTTATGAAATAATGGGAGAAGCCCCCTTCTCTGATGTTTACATACACGGCACCGTTCGGGATGCTAATGGGATCAAGATGTCCAAATCGCTCGGAAATGGTATTGATCCCTTGGAAATAAAAGAAAAGTACGGCACCGATGCTCTCCGTATTTCGATAGTTCTGGCAACACCCGATGGACAGGATCCCTGGATCAGTAAGAACACTTTTGAAATCGGACGTAATTTTGTCAACAAGCTCCATCAGGTTTCGCGGTTTATAATAATGCGCAACGGGGATAAACCGGCTGACATTAACACCGTGGATGAAACCGATCTGGTTATATTTGACCGATGGATTCTCTCCCGGCTTGACCGGACTATCGAATCTATCAATAAATCTTTTGATGAATTCCGCCTGTCGAATGCATCCAAGACTCTTTACAATTTTGTCTGGAATGATTACTGTTCCTGGTATATCGAACTGATTAAGCCGGATACCCCCGGAAGTGAAATAAGGGAAGGATCACTGAAGGTTGCTATCTATGTCCTAAGACGCATTCTTGAACTTCTGCATCCGTTTGTCCCGTTTGTAACCGAACGTATTTATCTTGATATGCTAAAATTAGATGAAAACGGTGATGATACCATCACCTTCGGTCCCTGGCCAAAAACCGAGGGTAAATATATTGACGACGAATTGGAAGAACATTTAAGTAAAATCCAGACTGTTGTCACAGCTGTCCGTTCTATCCGGTCCGAGCTTAATGTCCCTCCGGGTAAGAAATCGGATTTATATGTCAAAGTTGATGATTCGGCATTAAGTGATTTGCTTCAGAATCATATTGAGTATTTTCGCTCATTAACAAGAGTCAATAATCTTTATACCGGTACTGATATAAAGAAACCTCTACTTTCGGCGTCGACGGTTATATCCGGCGCAGAAATTTTTATCCCATTAGAAGGATTAATAGATATTGAGGTTGAGAAAAATCGGTTGAATAAGGACCTCGCCAATCTTTCCTCTCAATTGGAAAAAGTCTCAAAGAAATTAGCCAATGGCGATTTCCTGACTAATGCTCCCAAAGATGTCATTGAACGGGAGAAGTCGAAAAAGGCTGATTATCAGGAGAGGATTGAAAAACTAAACAAGAATCTTGAACAGATCCTCGGCTGGTAAGTGGCCGTGGTGTTGCCACCCTTATTTCGAATTATTTAATTCTTGTTTTAAGGCTGATTTATTAATCTTCCCGGTCTGGTATTTGGGCAGGGAAGCCATAAATGTTATATATTTGGGGACTTTGTGGCTCGATAAATTTACAGTACAAAAATCCGTTATTATTTTCTCAGAGATACTATTATCGTTTTTAACAACGGCAGCATGTATTGCTTCTCCGAGAACAGGGTCCTCAACTCCAAATACTGCAACTTCAGTGATTCCATCAATTTTTAGGATGCACTCTTCTAATTCTTTGGCGCTTACTCTATTCCCGCCTGATTTGATAATCTCTTTTTTCCGCCCGACAATAAAAATATAGCCATCTTCATCCATTCGGGCCAAATCACCAGTGTAGAGCCAGCCATCCTTAAGAACTTTATCATGGCCATTGCTCTGATCCCAGTAGCCCATCATAACCGAATTTCCCCCAACAATAATTTCACCCTCTTCCCCAATCGAAGCCTCATCACCTGATTCATTTATAATTTTAACATGAACTCCGGGAACCTCAATTCCTATTGATCCCATTTTTTCCTGCAATTTTTTCGGAGGCAGCCAGGTAACGCGGGGTGAGGCTTCGGTCTGGCCATACATAATATAAATCTCTTTTTCTGGGAAGGCATCAGCCAGTTTTTTTATAAACTCCGGGGACATTCCTCCTCCAGCCTGAGTGAAATACCTTAAAGAAGGAAATTTACGCTTCGGAAAGGAGGTACTGTTCAGGAGAATCATAAATGTCGATGGAACACCGGAAAAACCGGTAACATTTTCTTTTTCCATTGTAGCCAAAGCGGTTTCGGGATAAGCAAATCGATTTTCAATGACAACTGTCCCTCCAACCGAGATATGTGTCAATAGTAACGAGTTGCCGTAAATATAATAAAATGGTAGGACAACCATCACCCGGTCTTTTTTCGTCAGTTTGAGATATTCAACCGTACCAATTGTATTGGAAATAAGATTTAAATGGGAGAGCATCACCCCTTTGGATTTCCCGGTACTGCCTGAAGTATAAAAAATTGCCGCCAGTTCATGCGGTGTTTTATCTGACTTGGCTTTTAGATAGGCAAAATGATCAGAATCGGATACTGATGTTTTATCCACTGCGACAAATTGATTGCTGTCGAGGTTGTTGATCAAATCATTTATGGTAAATAAGTCAATATTATCAGCAGTGATTTTTATATCCCTCTCTGTTGCAATAAATGATAACTGGGGATTATTTTTGATTATTGATTCAAAATAACGACTGTTCTTAGACTGGGTAATCAATCCTTTAACCGAACAATCATTTAAAATAAAATCAATCTTGTCCGGGTGCAATGAAGTATCAACAGGTACGATCACAAATCCTGCTTTAAGGATTGCAAAGTAGGAGACGACATATTGAATACTGTTTTCGCACCAAAGAGCAACTCTATCCCCGGCTATTAAATTTGATTTTAATAATCGATTGGATAGTTTTAATACTGAATTATAAAGTCTGGTATAAGTAACAGACTGAGCGCCATGGATAACAGCCGGATTTGATCCGAATCTCTCAGCGCTTAGTTCAAGAAAATCATGGAGTTTCATCTGACCTGACAATTCTAAAGTCGCTTATCAAATATCTACCTCTAGAGGATTCATGCGGAGATACTCGGTAGCATCGATTTTCCTCTGAATGGCATCATAACCTTTTTTGACCTGTTCCGGGGTCAATTCCAGCACTCGGGCTGCTTCTTTGGGAGGAACATTATTTTCCATGGCATACCAAAGCATATCCATAGTATAAAAATCCAAGCCGAAGAAAAATTCTTCCTGGGTAACTTCGGAGGAGTAGGTATCGGTTGTAGGGGTTCTTTCGACAATTCCACCAGGCACGCCAATGTATTCAGCAATTTGATAAACCTGGATTTTAAAGAGATGGGCAATTGGCTTCATATCGGCTCCGCCATCACCCCATTTTACAAAAAAGCCCTGTTCATGCTCGTCTTTGTTCCCGGTTCCGACTACCGCCCGATTCAGCCGTTCAGCATGATAGTATAATGTGGTCATGCGCAGTCTTTGTTTTAAATTCGAGGCCGCGACCACCTGAAGATAAACATCAAGGGGCATTCTTTTCTTCTGAACATTTCCATCTTCATCTTCAATTGCCAGAGAGAAGAAATTAAACGCGCTCTCATTGAGAATATTGGTAGGAATTATAATTTTACACTTATAGCTTTCATCATATTCGGGGAATACCCTTTTGATAGCCTCATCCCTCTTTTGATAGCAACCCAATCCGGCCAGCCCATCGGTCAGCTCTTCGACAATAGCCATAAAGCCAAATTTTGCGGCCAGTTCTGTTGCCAACATCTTGCTTTCACTGGCAGAATCTCTCTCTGGCATCATTACTCCGAGAACTTTATCCGGTCCCAGGGCACGGGCGCAAAGTCCAGCCACTACCGAGGAATCAATGCCTCCGGATATACCAACAACAGCACCTCTTTTCTTAAGCTTGCTCCCTATTTGCCGGGATATCATTTCACAGAGTTCATCAGTTACCCGGGCAGCGTTGATTTTTAGACAGTCTTTATTGAATTTCAACAAATTATCCTTTATCCGAGTGCTTTTCACATTTTTCCTATATAAATAACAAATAAATTAACAAATCAATTTTAAAACTGATAATTAATTACAAAATCATAAACCCTATAAGTCCATTTAAAGGGTTTATTCCAGTATCGGCCTGGAATTAAATCATCTTAACCAGTTAAACCGATTATGATTAAATCGAATTTTAGAAAAACGGGACAGAGGTTCTGATCGTAAAAGCATATTTTAATATTACCTGACGGCTTTCACCTTCTCCACTAAAACCAACAACCTGCAGCAAGGCGGTATGGCCATCGGCGGTTAAAACCTGAACCAAACTCCCTTTTGTTATATTAATGGTTTCATCATAAGGATTGTTAGTGGAAATGCTCTTTTTAATAGCCTCTTCAATTGTATTATTGGTAGATAAAAGCCTGAATTTGCTTGTCCGGAGAAAACCATCGAGACGACTGGGGGAAGCCAGAAAATCGGTGCTATCTTTGGTAAACAGATAGAGATCATTATAAATATCATCGGCCCGGACATAACCGTTTTTCGCAAATGAAAAGCCGTCTTTATCTGATTTATATCTTATCGACAGATCAAATTCACCTCGTGGGCCGCAAACTACTTTTAATTCTTCAGATGGTTTGGACATAGTCTGATCTGAAAATACGGTCCTTATGGAAACATAATATACCTTCCCGTTCTCAAGACCTGTTGCTTCATACTGCTCGATGCCGTCTTCAGGAGTTGTATCACCGGGGAAAACCGGGTGGTTATTAGGTTTAATAGTATCTGAGGAGTTTTCACTCAATGACGATTCACTTATATATATATTATAACCTGACTTGAGGCTCTTGCAGTTTTCCCTGAACATAACCCTCATGGAACCATCGTTGGCGTCAATTTGGATAAGCGACGGAATACATTTTTCACGAACTTCTTCGGTAATTTTTTGAGGTCCGCAGTTTAGATAATTAATTATTATTAAAAAGAACAATAGTAATGCTGAAACTTTTTTCATTTTCTCTTTTCTCCAGGATAAGATAAGTTCTGTATTTTCAGGTTATACAATTCAATAAAACAAAACTACTCACAAAATTATTCCATTCATAACAGCAGGAAAATAGAGAAAGTCACAGCCAATCTCAAGTAATAGTTAACAAAATAACTATTTGATCAACTGTGAAAAATCTTCATAAGGTATCACCGGCCAGGTTTCCGTATCCATGACACCCAGAGTATTAATTCCTGAAGCAACTTTAAATGCCACATTCTGATCCTGAGCTTCAAAGATCGCCAGAAAATCATACCTGCCAAGAGTGGCAAAGAGGCTGTTAACTTTTACTTTATGTTTGGCAAAGATTTCTAATGAAGTATTGACATGATGAGACAAATCAGGGTGATCCTTTTTTGCATTAGGATTAATAGTCATGGCCATAATGAATTGTGCCATAATCCCTCCTTTGATAAGTTTTAATATTTTATCGCGCTAAAACACCTCCTAAATAGTCATTAAAAATATTATAAATATCATCAAATGTCTTAATTTGAAATAACTTTGGCCGAATACTGCTGATGCCTGGGAATCCCTTAATATACCAGGCCAAATAGCGGCGCATCATTATTAATCCACGATCCATTCCGAATTCTTCAACCATAAGCCGGGCATGGGTCAGGCAAAGGTCTATTTTTTCTTCAATTGTCGGTGGATTTACAGTTTTGCCTGTTTCAAAATATGTATTAATCTCTTTAAAAATGAAAGGATTTCCCATTGCTGCTCGCCCAATCATGACCAGGTCACAGCCGGTCTCTTCAAACATCTTCACGGCATCTTCGGGTGATTTGATATCCCCGTTGCCGATAACCGGAATATTGATACTGTTCTTAAGCTCTTTAATTGATTCCCATTGAGCTTTACCGGAGAATCCTTTTGTTCTGCTTCGGGCATGAAGGGTAATTGCGCTTACCCCTGCTTTTTCAGCTATTTTTCCCACTTCCAGAAAAACCGGGCTGTTATCATCCCATCCGGTACGAATCTTTATAAATACCGGGATTTCTCCGGCCCCTTCGACGGTTGCCAATATAAGCTCTTCGGTAAGTTTTAAATCCTTTAATACTGCCGAGCCCCCGTTTTTACTGATTACTTTTTTAACCGGACAACCAAAGTTGATATCAATTACTTCAGGCCGATATTCTTTGGCGGTTATTTCAGCCGCTTTTTTCATAGATTCCGGATTTGAGCCAAAAAGTTGTATCCCAATAGGTTGTTCATCTTTCTGGAATTTCATCATGGTGAGGGTCTTTTCCTGACGGCGTATTATCCCTTCAGATGAAATCATTTCAGTAAAAACCAAAGCCGCTCCGGCTTTAATAGCTAAGACCCTGAAAGGGCGATTAGAAATACCAGCCAAAGGGGCACAGATAACTTTCTTATCCAGAATTAAGTTTCCAATTCTCATGCCGACAATATAACTAAGTCTTTACATAACATCAAGAGCCTGTTTTAAAACGGTCTCAGGGAATGATATTAATGTGAAGAATTTGAATATAAAGGTTTATTTGGATATATTTAGTCTTGATATTGAAAGGATTCACCGATGGCTGAAATAGTTGTCAAGTATGATGAAAAAGTGATTGAAAGGATAGTCACTGAAAAAAGACGTTTGTCAATCGGACGTACGAACGATAATGATATCGTTCTTGAAAATCGGGGGGTATCGCGCAAACATGCCATGATTGAATTTAATGATAAGGCGGTACTGGTCATAGACAACGAATCACTCAACGGCACATTTCTAAATAACCGGAAAATCACGGAAGAAGTTCTTCGTGATGATGATATTATTACCATTGGTAAATATCAGTTAATTTTCCATAATCAGAGTACCTCGCCAGCCGAAGACGCTTCCGGGTTTGACGGTACTATGGTTTTAAATACCAAAGCCCATAAGCAGCTTTTGGAAAATGATAAAAAAGAGCGTGAAATAGTCGAGCGTTATGGCGGCTCAGTACTGATGGGAGAAGAAAACTCCGAATTCTCTGAATACAAAATAGACCGAGATGTCACCACTATTGGTAAGGCCAAATTTGTTCATGTCCGGGCTAAAGGATTTTTCCTTTCTAGCATCCAGGCTAAAATCGTAAAAGAAAAAAATGTATATACTCTTGTTAATCTGGGCGGCAAAGGGAAGACAAAAATTAACGGAGAGTCTGTAGAACAGTCAGTATTAAAAAATGGTGATTTAGTGACTGTTGGTAAGAGCACATATAAATTTATCGAAGGCAGAGCATAGTGCATATTGCTATTATATCAGACATCCATGGGAATTTAGAAGCATTAGTATCCGTTCTGAATGAAATCGAGAAATTACGGGTTGATGAAATACACTGCCTGGGAGATGTTGTGGGATACGGCTGTAATCCGGTAGAATGCCTCAATTTGATCGAGGAGAATGCCCGGGTAAAACTGATGGGCAACCATGAGTATGCTATATTGGGTCATATAACCACAGAATCTTATACAGCAATTGCAAAGATTTCATCAGCGTGGACTCGTGAAATTCTTAGTGACCGTGAATTTTCTATAATAGCTGATTTTAAGCTCAGGCATAGTTTTGATGATATTTTAATGGTACATGCCTCTCCTTTTGAAGATGATCACTGGCGTTATATACTTACACCCGAAGAAGCTTACCGGGCTTTTGAAGTCATCTCAGAAAAGATTTGCTTTTACGGACACTCCCACCTGCCTATGATTTTTTCTGAATCTTTAAGTGGTTTGCCTCGGAAACAGGTTGGGCATAATTTCGATCCCTTTGAAGAGAGCCGTTATCTTGTAAATGTAGGGTCCGTCGGTCAGCCTCGAGATAATGACCCACGCGCCTGTTTCGTAACTTTTGACACAGAAACCCGGGAAATAGAATTTCATCGGGTTGAATATGATATAAACAAAGCACAAAGCAAAATGACTAAAGCCAAGCTGCCGGAAATGCTGATTAATAGGCTTGCAGTCGGTCGATAGAAGAGGAAAGCATGAGCAAATATTCGTCTTACATTTTATATCTTCTGATATCAGTATTAATAGTAATACTTTATGTCAATAACTTTGGACCTATGGAGCATATTCAGCAGAACATTAATGACATATTCTGCCGCATGACAGCTTCTGAAGAGACTCGTCCGAATGTGGTCATGGTTACTATTGACGAAAAAACACAGGAGCAATATGGAGCCTGGCCCTGGAACTATGATAAAATTGCCGATCTTCTAGCCGCCACTGCCGCTGGAGAACCCAAAGCTATAGTACTAAATTTAGATCTTAGCGAAGAAACCAAACAGGATACCGCCGGCTATACCAGCATCTTAGCAGAACAAATGAGCTGGATCAAAAATGTAGTTGTCCCCTATGATATCGTTTTGGCAAACTATCGCGTTGACAAAACCAATAATCCAAAATATTTATTCAACTATTCCGTAAAAGTCAATAACCCGCTTGGACTGATGAGTGAAGAATCGAGCTTGCTGGTCAGAAAAGTATTTCTTCCCTCTGATAAAATTCTTGAGAGCAAACCTTTATTAGGCTTTACATTCAACAGCCCGGACGATGATAAAATCCTGCGTCATCAGGCAATGGTTATGCAATATGAAGGGTATTATTATCCTTCACTCCCTTTGATAGCCGCGGCAGCCTATATGGATGTGCCTACCAATGAAATTGAGATTTTTGAAGGACAAGAAATTAAGTTGGGTTCGAGAATATCTCTTCCTATAGATGACCATGGCGAGTATTATATAAACTGCCTGCCCAATAATTCATTTGTCGCATTTTCAGGAAGTGATATCCTTAGCGATGATTTCAACCGCACCCAGTTAGCCAATAAACTAGTTATTATCGATGTCAAAAATTCTGAAAACTGGGAATTACTTGCAACCCCTATTGATAATGAAACTCCTAAGCCAAATATATTGGCTACAGTTATTGAAAATATTATTAATAATAACCAGCTTGTTAAGGCCAGAAGCAATAACCCGGTAATAATGATGCTCCTTTTCGGTATTGGCGGGCTTTGTGCTTTTTTCCTTCCGAGATTAAAGCTGGCGATGCGCCTGACCATTATCGGATCTGGCTTGTTACTTCTAACCCTCGCAAACTATTATATGTTCGGATTTATGAGGATTATGCCGGACTCAATATATCTTGCTATGGAATTGATTCTCTTTATGGTTGCAGCTCCTATGCTTGATTCTCAATTAATTACCGGTGAAATAGCTGAAGAAGAAAAGGAATTTCAGAAGAGAAAATCAGACATTAAGAAATCCGAGGAGTTCATTCATCAACCTATTGTCAGAGAAATAAAAGATAATCCCAGAGATCAAATTCATGTTTGTACCGAAGCGGTAGATTTTAATGCGCCTAATGATCATCAAGCCATTGACATCGATAAAGAATATGATTCTTCAAAACTTGCAACAACAGCTCTTGATGGAAATAAAAAAGAAGCAAGCACTGAAGCTATTATGAAAATGAATGATTCCAATCCGGAAATTATCAGTCCGGATTCATATATTGTTAATAATAGTAATGACTCAATCGTCACTTCGGAAACACCTATTAAAAAAGGTAAAGCAGCCTCCGGAGAAATTAAAACCAAAAACGAAATCATGCCCCTGCCTACCGGAGCACCGCCAAATCTGGGCCGTTATCAGGTTACGGGTACTCTCGGCAAAGGTGCGATGGGTATGGTTTATATGGGACTCGACCCGGCAATAAATAGACCGGTCGCCCTCAAGACTATCCGTCTGGACTTTGTCAACGACCCATCTGAAATGGAAGACCTTAAGGAACGTTTGTTTAGAGAAGCTCAGGCTGCCGGAAAACTGTCGCATCCCAATATCGTAACCATTTATGATGTTGGCTCAGAAGATCAACTGCAATATATTGCTATGGAATATCTTGAAGGCGAGACTCTTGAAGATATGATCAAGCGGAAGACTAATTTTAATTATAAAATTATCGCCCAAATTATAATTCAAATTTGTTCAGCGCTAAATTATGCTCATGAACAGGGTATTGTTCACCGGGATATCAAGCCGGCTAATATCATGATATTAAAAGACTATCGGGTTAAGGTTATGGATTATGGTATTGCCCGTATCGATTCCAGTTCCATGACTAAGACCGGTATTGCCATGGGGACGCCAAACTACATTTCTCCTGAACAGTTAAAGGGACAGCCTACCGATCAACGAGCCGACCTATTCTCATTGGGAGTTGTTATTTATGAAATGCTTTTGGGCAAGCGGCCTTTCAAAGGTGAAAATATTACTTCCCTGATATATTCTATCATGCACCATGAACCTCCCAAACCTTCGGATCTCAACCCGCAGATTCCGTTGTTGTTTGACAGGATTATCTTCAAAGCTTTAGAAAAGAATCCGGATGCCCGTTTCCAGAAAGCATCTGAGATAGTAACTATCTTAAATGATTTTGTGGAGTCTTTCGCTCCGGAGAGATAAAATAATAAAAAGAAATGTCTATGAAAGAGGGATAGCCCAGCTATTCCTCTTTTTTGTTTTGATCAGAGAGGATTTCTTCAGCCAGAGATAAGGCTACCCCGGAAAGCATAACCTCCACCCCTAATTGCGTAAAATCGGAAGAGATTAAATCTTTGTTTATAGCGGCATACTGGGAACAGGCTGCCCCTCTTTCAACAACCAGACCACTGAGCCGTTCTTTGGTTTCAGCTACAAAGGTAACTTCCCCCAATTCTTCAGAGACAACATATCCGGTACAATTGTGAAGCTGCAGATGAGAATTGCCGGTATAAACAACAATCAGCATTCCCCTGGTCTTCCCCAAAGTAACTTCAGGATATACTTCCAGACGAAGTGACCGCCTTTCTTCTTTGTTATCGACAACAAAGCGGAAATGGTCGGTTTGAAAACTAACCTGCTGGGCGCCGATTATCGCCCCAATATGATCTGCATCTGATTTAGTAAAATTTATACTCATATTTTACCCGCAACAATTTTTTTTAAACAGCACAGAATATTTTTTGTTAACTTTTGGGATCAGGATCTTTTTTTGTTTCATCATCGTTCATCGAAACTTTCAACTCATCTGTTGTATCTTTAACAGATTTTTTGAATTCTCTGATTCCTTTTCCTAGTCCCTTTGCAATATCAGGCAGACGTTTCGCACCGAATAAAAGCAGGATAACAAGAAATATTAGAGCCAGTTCACCAATACCAAGGCCAAACGGCATTTCAAAACCTCCTATTTAAGGCAGCTTATAAATACCACCACCTGAAATATATTATAACTAATATCAACACTAAAACCGACATAAAGTTTACTTTTAGTGTTAATCCAAAAGTAAGCTTTACAGCATAAAAATCAAATTGAATCGTATCTACACCGATTTCAATCGACCGGGTAAACACGGTTTTGGCCGCTCCAGGGGGTAAGTAGGTACCAATAATGTCACCAATCAAGCCACCGGCAACAGCTCCTAAAATTAGAGCAACCAGTATAAATGTTACTTCTCTTTTTTTCATTTTAACTCAGAGTATTAGCCGGTTTTAATGAGGCTTTAATCGATTCAAATATCTTTAAACCATCAGTTGACCCTAAAATATCCTCGACAACTCTTTCTGGGTGAGGCATCATACCCAGGACATTGCCCTCTTTATTACAAATTCCCCCAATGTTATGAATTGAACCGTTGGGGTTCGATTCCGAGGAAATGTTTCCATCCTTATCACAATAGCGGAAAATAACCAAGTTGTTTTTTTCTAATTTATCTATTTCACCTTCAAAATGGTAATAATTCCCTTCGCCATGTGCGACCGGAATTTTTAGTACATCGCCAACTTTACAATTACAGGTATATGGGCTGTTATTATTTTCAACTTTCAGGTAAATAAATTTACAGCTAAAACGGAGATGTGAATTGCGCATCAACGCCCCGGGTAAAAGTCCGCATTCGGTCAGAATTTGAAAACCGTTGCAAATCCCCATAACCATGCCGCCGGAGTGGGCAAATTTGATCACCTGTTCCATAATCGGAGAAAATTTGGCAATGGCTCCTCCCCGCAAATAATCGCCATATGAAAATCCGCCCGGAAGGATTACAATATCGCTCCCTAACAGATCGGCTGATTTATGCCAGAGAAATTCCACTTCCTCTCCCATGACATGCTTTACAGCCGCATAGGCATCGTAATCGCAGTTGGAGCCCGGAAATGTAACAATACCGAATTTCATCAGGGTTTCTCCACCGTGTAGCTTTCGATTACCGGATTTGCGAGAAGCTTGGAACAGACTTCATCCAGCCTCTTGTCCATATTGGTACTGTTGGCTTCTACTTCCAATTCAAAAAACCTTCCGGTACGTACCGATACAAACTCATTATATCCCATTTGAGATAAAGCCTTATGAATCGTTACCCCCTGCGGATCGAGAACTCCCTCTTTTAGACGGACATAAACAATAGCTTT
>JBDRQG010000196.1:0-4078 GCA_043826475.1 bacterium | reverse complement strand
GTTCACGTTAAGGATAAACGGATCAAGGCAATCACCGTTAATCCGTCCAATCACTGGCAGCCTAAAATGCATATCGAAGTCGGACGATACTATCGTGATTTAGAAAAAGATGCCCCGCGCGAAAAAGTAACCGCTATTTTTGAATCGACTGTTTTTTATGTCTGCACTGCTACAAGAGGGAATATGACTGGCTTTCCATATATGTTCTCCCGCCCCGATGTGAAATTGGTTGTGCCGTATGAAGAGGACGAGGATTAAATATTGTGTGGGTGGCAGATGTCCTCAGTTGCCCTTTAAATCACACAACGTTAATTCTCGTAGGGAAGGTCTGTCCTCAGACCTGCCCAGGCAATACCTGTTATTTTTGGCGGATCCGAAGACGGATCCACCCTACTACTGAAATACCTTTCTCGTAAAAACAGGCAATGCCTGTGTCGAAACCGCAAGGCTTTCAGCCTATGTAACTACAATCACTCCCGCCCCGTTAAAACGACCATTGCGTAAATCATCAAGAGCTTCGTTGGTCTTTTCCAGAGGATACGATGTCACTTTGGTTTTGACCGGCACTTTAGGCGCCAACTCAAGAAACTCTATTCCATCCTGTCTGGTAAGATTGGCGACTGATTTTAAAGTCCGCTCTTCCCAGAGGATTGAATACGGAAACGAGGGAATATCACTCATATGAATCCCAGCACAGACGACAATGCCTCCCTTATCGACTGCTCTTAATGCTGCTGGAACCAACTCACCTGCTGGCGCGAAGATAATGGCCGCATCAAGTTTTTCCGGTGGTGTCTCATTTGAATTGCCGACCCATTTGGCTCCGAGCTTTTTGGCAAAAGTCTGGCCTTGGGTATCCCCTTCGCGAGTGAAAGCATAAACATCGCGGTACTGAAAATTAGCCACCTGAATTATTATATGGGCCGCCGCCCCGAATCCATAGAGGCCAAGCCGTTTGGCATCTCCTGTCATGCGTAGTGAGCGGTAGCCAATAAGTCCTGCGCATAACAATGGCGCTGCCTGATGGTCGGGGTAGTCTTTGGGAATGGGAAAACAAAAGCGTTCATCAGCCACACAGTACTCGGCAAAACCGCCGTTGATTTGATAACCGGTATATTTGGATTTGTCGCACAGGTTCTCTCTATTGGTGGTGCAGAAATGACATTCTCCGCAACTCCCCCCTAACCATGGGACACCGATCCGATCTCCGATTTTAAGTGACTTAACATTTTTACCAAGAGCCGTGATACGGCCAACAATCTGATGTCCGGGAATTATCGGGAGATTGGGGTGGGTGAGATCGCCATCGACAACATGCAGATCAGTCCGGCATATTCCGCAGACATTGACTTTGATTAAGACCTGATTGTCATTCGGAACAGGTTTAGGAACATCTTTAAGTTGTAGTCTCTGCTTTTGTTTTTCCAGAACCATTGCACGCATAAAAAACTCGCATAATAAAATAATCTTTGGTGACCCGCCATTTATGGTGGGTCTACTTTTCCAATAAAACAGGCAATGCCTGTGTCATTCCCGACCTGATCGGGAATCCATGTTCTGATCCAATAGTATTAACAAGAAGGCGGGGCTGCACCGCCCTTAAATAAGAAATTAATAAGCCATACAGTATCATCGACAAGAATACTTCCATCTTTGTTAACATCTCCCTCTATCATACAGCCTGGAGCTGGGCCGCCTTTGAAGATGAAATTTACCAGAAATACAATATCACTTACAAGTATCACACCTTTATTATCCAGGGCAACATCCCCCCTTAGATTACAGCAAAGGAGGAGAACTGAGATATTGTTATCAGAGCTGTTAGCTACAACCAGATCATAGTCGCCATCCTGATCAAGATCATCTGAAAAGACAGAATGAGGACTATCGCCTACATCAAAATGAATAGCAGTTAGAAATGTCCCGTCACCATTATTTTCCAAATATGATACATTGTCCGAATTTGTATTTGCCGTCACTATATCAAGATCACCATCACTATCAAAATCCCTCGAAAAAATTGAGTATGGTTCAGAACCTACTCCATACTCACCATCGTACGTAAAATTGCCAAGACTATCATTCAAATATATGATAACCGAATCTATACCATTAGCTATTGCAATATCATAATCATTATCTCCATCAAGGTCATCTAAAGTAATACAATAACTAGTATATGCTGTAAAATCATCTGGGTTCTGAAATGTGCTATCGCCATTATTCTCAATAATTGTGATATAACTCTGACCTGAATGAGAAATTGCCAGATCGTTATCACCATCACCGTCTATATCATTGGAAGCCACTGCCCATGGATGAATATGGTTAAGCTTAATAATATCTATTGGAGTGAAAGATCCCTCGCCATTATTAAACAAAATAGAGACACTATTGCTATCAAGATTAGCAACTATAAGATCACTACCGTTTGTTCCATCAAGATCACTTGCATAAACACATGTTGGTCTCTTTTCTACAGCGTAAGTACTATCAATAGTAAAAGTGCTGTCATCATTATTCAATAGTACCGAGATGTCGTTTGAAAAAAAGTTAGCTGTAACGAGATCAACATCACCGTCACCATCAAAATCATCAGGGAAAATTGAAACAGGATAAGTCCAAACGGTATAAGTTTGATCCAGAGTAAATGTACCGTCTCCATCATTTAGATAAATATAAACAGAATTTGAGATTTCGTTTGCAACTGCAAAGTCATTACCATTTACACCATCAAAATCTGCTGTACAAACACTCCATGGAGTTGTACCTGCAACATAATTAACAGTATCTCCAAATTGTACTTCAAGAGAAAAAGCGCTTGTGGTAAAAGCCAACAAAAACAGAATTACGATTGTGCTCCATCTTTTCACAGCAAACCTCCTTTTTAATAAAGAACCCACGTACACAATATGTTATAACTTGTTTATTAGCATTGATTTTGTTGTAAGAATTATTTGCCCGTATAAAATTGTTCTCACCTCCCATCTTTAGATAAAAGGGCAATTAGTCAATACTAATGATTTCTATACTATTCTTTTTTTCTAAATTCTTGTGGCTAATTCAATAAACGAATGGAATGCGAAAATGTCAAATATTAAATGGATTTATTTGTCAGAGTTAGTTAGTAAGACAGAAACCTTTAGTATTTCTGCCATGATTTTAAAATGGCAGAACCGATAAACTGTAAATGGTTCTGCCCTTGTATATTGCCATTCCCTACCTGATCGGGAATTTATGTTTGATCTATGGCGGATCCGCAAGCGGATCCACCCTACTGTAAAATTATCCTATTAAAATCTATAATATAAATAAATCATGAGTAGGGTGGGTCTGATTACAGACCCGCCATATTCATTGTAAACCATCTTTATTATAAAATAAAAGTAATCAACTTTATTTTGACTGACATCCCTTGACAGTCCTGTTTCATATATTAATTCCATGTCAAAACTTATTCGACATTTTCTACCGGGCCAATCCTGCTTTATTACATCCGTGACTGCCCATCGCAAACCCTTGCTTGTGCTACATTCGGATCTATTTATAAAAGCGGTAAAAAAAGCAAGAGATAAGGTTGATTTCCAGATTACTGCATGGGTTTTAGTACCTGATCATGTACATATGATTCTCAATGTTCCAAATGGAGATACATCCAAAATTATGCAGAGTATAAAGCTCTCTTTTTCAGGTCAATATAAATGTAAAACTGGAATCACGGGATCTATTTGGCAACGTCGATATTGGGATCATATTATTCGTTCAATGGAGGATATGAATCGCCATATTGATTATATCCATTATAATCCTGTAAAACATGGATTGGTAGATTCTCCGAAAGAATATAGATTGTCATCTTTCAGGAAGTTTTGTCGTGAAGGATTATATGATTGGAATTGGATTGACAACATTAACAATGATTGTTGTTATGAATATGGTGAGTAATCTATGGCGGATCCGCAAGCGGATCCACCCTACGAAATAAATCTTAAGTAGGGTGGGTCTGTTTACAGACCCGCCATATTCCACTACCTTTGATTAATATTTGTTGATTTAAAATTCAATCATTGCCTTATTT
>JBDRQG010000195.1:0-9442 GCA_043826475.1 bacterium | reverse complement strand
ATGGTTGGTCAGGTTTTTCCGTTTGGTTGGGTTGCAGGTAAAATCCATATTTCTGGAATTTTCACCAACAATTTGTCCGACATAAACTTTTTCGGTCGGGTCGATAAACATGACCGCCCGCTCCTGAAGTCCTTCCAATGCATAAGCTGTTGCCGGACCGGTTTCGATACTAACAACCGAACCTTTGGAACTCGCAAACATATCACCAGCCCACGGGCCATAGCCGATAAATCGAGAAGCCATAATTCCCAGACCACGTGTATCGGTTAAAAATTCAGAACGATAACCGATCAGACCCCGAGTAGGGATTTTAAATTCGATACGGACGGTGTTTGTCCCGGCATTTTCAACCGTGGATAACTCACCCTTCCGTTTGGCCAGTTTTTCAATAATGATACCCTGATGTACTTCAGGGACATCTATAATAAGCTGTTCTATTGGCTCAAGAGTATTACCTTTTTCATCGTAATGTTTAATGACTTCCGGGCGGGAAATGCAGAATTCGAGCCCTTCGCGGCGCATCTCTTCAATCAAAATTGCTAAATGCAATTCGCCGCGTCCGGAGACTTTGACTCCATCCGGGCGGCCGACATCTTCCATCCGAAGAGCAACATTCACGCGAAGTTCTCTTTCCAGTCGATCTTTTAACTGACGAAGCATTATCGCTGTCCCTTCCTGTCCGGAGAAAGGTCCGTTGTTTACCAGGAAAAACATCGAGAGAGTCGGTTCTTCGATTTCCAGAGGTTTTAAAGCTTCTTTGGGATCTTCATTTTTGGAAAAAGTATCCCCAATGCCAATTTCAGGTGGTCCGGCTAACCAGACAATATCACCGGCGGAAATCTTATCGGTTTCAACCCGAGTTAAACCGCGGGTAATCCACATATGAATGCCTTTTACTTTGGTTGTGGATTCTAATGTCCAGCCCTTATCACGAGAAAACTGGTCTATAAGTTTTGTGGCAAAGCGGGTGAATTCTTCCCCTTTATTCAACGTACCTCGTAGTACCCGTCCACAGCCGATCTGGCCGATATAATCACTCCAGTCAAGAGAACTGACCTGCATCAAAAATTCACCCTCCTGATTGACCTGCGGAGGGGGAACTGAATCAATAATAGTCTGAAAGAGGGGCCCCATGTCATGCTGTCTATCTTTATCCAGATCATTGACAAACCATCCGTCCAGACCGGAACCATATAAAACCGGGAAATGAGCCTGTTCATCGGTGGCGCCTAATTCTATAAAGAGATCAAATGTTTTATTCAGAGCATAATCCGGGCGGGCATTCGGACGATCGACTTTATTGATAATGACAATCGGGCGAAGTCCGAGCTTTAAGGCGCGCATAAGGACATAACGGGTTTGGGGCATAGGCCCTTCGAGAGCATCAACCAATAAAAGAACCGAGTCAACCATAGAGAGAACCCGTTCCACTTCGCCGGAAAAATCAGCATGCCCGGGAGTATCGATAATATTTATCAGGTAGTCTTGCCATGAGACCGTACAGTGTTTGGCCCGAATAGTAATACCCCGTTCACGTTCTAAAATATTATTGTCCATGAGTCGTTCGACGACTTCCTGATTTTCGCGGAAAGTTCGGGTAGCTTTAAATACCGAATCTATAAGAGTTGTTTTACCATGATCTATATGGGCGACGATTGCCAGATTTCGAATTTTAGCGATATCAGTCATTTAACAATACACCTTTCAAAAGCAGAATCTCTGCAAAAAAACATATTTGATTATATCTACCGATTAATCTTTTAGGGAATAATCACGCAGAAAAAACCCGAACAGTTTAAATTCCTGTCCGGGGGAAATTATAGAACTAAACAATTATAGTGTTTTAGTAATTATTGTCAATATAAATTATAAAATCATAGGTCAAATTCTATAAAAATAGAGGCAAATTGGTGATTTTAGCAAAATTCTCCAAATTAAGTTATCAATATTGAACAATATCTCATTGAATTAACGATGTTAAATCTTATTCCTTTATTTGTGTTTGTGTTGCATCAAACTGCATTTCTTTTTTGAGTTTATCGACTTCGGCGGCTAGTCTGGCTAACTCTAATTCAATTCGATTTTGATGAACGGTTTCAGCTTCAAGGCGTTCAGCTTCGGGATTTAAGAGGGGTAATGGTAATTCGGTTCCAATTGGAGGAACAGGATTATGGACAGTTGTGTATGCGGTTGGGTAGTAAACTTCGGTAAACTGGATGCTGTATACTTCTGCTGTTATACTTGATTTTGAGCCAAGAATGTAATAAGCATGAGATCCTTCTGAAATTGGGAAAAGAGAATGTGACGTTACAGGATAATAATATGTCCCTGTAGGTGCGTTTGCTGGCAGAATAATATTTATCTTAGCCGAAGTGACATACGATGAAATATTGTCAGAAACTCCAAAAGATACCAGACTTTGAGTGCCGTTATTGTGAACTATTGATACATTTGCTGTTGCCGTAACCATAACGAACCCATCAGCAGGTGCAAACATCGTCCTTCCACAAAGATTTTGAATACTTGTAGTGAGTTCAACAAAAGTGCTAACACAACTTCCGACCCCCGGTTCGTCCAGAATCTCGGATGCCTCAATTGCATCTGTTGGCAGCGTTACGCTATTAGTCCCGGAATCGGCCATATTCATAGCCACAAATCTGTCATTGCCCATTATCATCGTTCTGGGTTCTCCGGTATTATTGCTGTTTCCATCCACAACAAAACCAATGTGACTCCATGAAGAGTGTATCTGTAAATAACCTCCTCCGGTACCGTCGAAATCCTTCATAATTTCAGCATACTCTGCATGGGGACCAATTGTGGTATCGATTAAGATAAGGTCTCCAGCTACTTCCCCGCCTTTTGCACCATCAATGGAATTGACTCTAATAGCATAAGGGGATGAGGTCAATGGTTTCAGCGGGGCCATTATCTCACCTTCAAAGAAAATACCTACAAAGAGTGAATCATACTTGGAGAAGATACTATCAGGTAGTGGAGAAGTAGGATCGGAACCAAGAGTATAGCTGAAAAGACCTTCGGTTGTTTTAATCGAAGCATTATCAGACCAAACATACGATGCACCCGAAGAACTTGTGTATAAGAAAAACCAAACATCATATGTGTCATCGGTAACCGGATTGCCGGCATTATCAGTTGCTTTTCCCTGATAGCTGATCAGGTGCGGAGTACCCGAAGCTAAACCAACAGTGAAAGCTATTATTAAAAACAATACAATTTTCAGCAGAATCGAAGAAGAGAACCTCATGATAAAATCTCCTTTAAAAATCACAATCCGTTAATTTCTGTGAATGTTAGAATAACCTCGCGTTTATTTATTCTCCAGTGCTTCCAGCCGCTTATTTAAGTCATCATTTTGCTGTTTCAATTGTGTAGCAAGTTTTATCAATTCCGACTCAATCCGGTTTTGATTAAATGCTTCCGCTTCAAGACGTTCAGCTTCGGGATCAAATGATGTGGATGATTCAAAGGTTGAACCCATTGGAGATATGGGTGCACTCACAGTTGTGTATGCAGTAGGGAAGAAACACTCGGTTAACTGGATGTCATACACTGTTACCGTGGTGGCGCCTGTCTTTGAGCCGAGAGCATAATATGCCTGTGAGCCGGCTGAAATGGGAAACAAGGCATGAGATGCAAGAGGAAACTCGTACAGTCCCGATGGCAGTGAAGATGGTAATGTGAGTCTAGCAATAGTGGAACTAACAAAGCTCGTCATATTATCTGATACGTCGAGTATGCAACTGCTCTGAGTACCATTAGCATGTTGAATTATTGCATGAGCGGTGGCGATGATTAATACGTACCCGTCTACTGGTGCTGTCATTGTCCGTCCAGCTAGGTATTGCGGTGTGCCGGTTAGGCTGATATTGCTGTTGTTGTCGCTTCCCACTCCCGGTTCGTCCAGTATCTCTGATGCTCCAATTGCATCTGCCGGTAGAGAGACACTATTATTACCGGAATTATTCATATTCAACACAACACTTCTATCAGTTCCGGTTACCTGTACCCTGGGTTGACCTGTAGCATTATAATTACCATCAACAATAAAACCAGAACTACCCAATGAACGCTGAACTGCAAAATAACCGCCCCCTGAACCGTTAATGTCCTCCATGAGGTAGGCATAAAAGAGGCCCACAGTTGTATCCATAAGCATGATTGAACCATCGACTGTTCCCCCCTTTGCACCGTCAAGAGAATTTACTCTAATAGCATAAGGGGATGAAGTCAATGGTTTCAAAGGAGCCAGTGTTTCACCATCAAATTCAATACCGATAAAGAGAGAGTCATATTTAACGAATATACTATCAGCCAAAGGAGAAGCAGGATCGGAACCAAGCGTATAATTGAAAAGACCATCAGTTGTTTGAATAGAAGCGTAATCTGTCCAAACGTATGTTTCACCTGTAGGCGTTGTAAAAAGAAGGAACCAGACATCATGAATGCCATCCGCAACAGGATTTCCGGTATTATCGGTAGCTTTTCCCTGATAATTGATCAAATGCGGAGTACCCGATGCCAGACTGACAGAGAAGGCTGCAAGTAATAATATAATAATGAAGCATAAAATTGCTGATGAATACTTCATGACAATATCTCCTTTACGGGTAAAATGTTATAATTTTCGTAAATATCGAAACAACCTAGCGATTATTTTCTTCGAGTGCTTCCAGCCGTTTAGTTAAATCGTCATTTTGCTTTTTCAATTCTTTTATAGCCTCAAGCAGCAGAGGAGTCAAACGGCTGTAATCAATAGTGTAATAACCATCAGTTTGAAGAGCGACCGCTTCGGGTAATACTTCTTTAACTTCCTGGGCTATCAACCCTACCTGACGATCAGAACTAAACTTCTTTTCCGGGAATTGTTCTGTCCGCCATGAATATTTAACCCCTCTAATATGATCGACAGCATCAAGAGCATCATTAATAGGTTCAATGTCTTTTTTAAAGGCTGCGTCCGAACAAGTGCCAATTGAACCGGTATAGCAAATGTTTCCGACTACATGCAGAGCTTGCAACGGATCAGAAGTCCCGATGCCGATTCTGGCAGTGGTAGCATCGGATAATATCATAATGGGTGGGGAGGCGGTTGCTCCGCCTGCTCCGACAACTTCAATAGTGCCACCTGAAGCATCTGATTTAAGGCTGATATATGAAGAACTGCTTCCACTGGGGGCACCCATTCCCATCCGCATTTCGGCATCACTTCCAGTTGCGGACATGGTAATCAGTTCCTGATTAGCGCCACCTAATGGATCTGAATAGATATTCAATGAGGTCGATTTGTTTTTGGTCTCGAATTCTGTTATGATTTCAAACATCTTTCCCGGCGGTTCCGGCTGGGGATCAAACAAGACCCAGCTAAAACCGGTATTAAAGGGGCTTGGTTCAACCCCCATTACCTCACCGGCATGGTTAAAGAAACTCATACTCGGGCCGGAGCCAACATTGGCTACCAATTCAAACATCTTTCCGGGAGTATCTATCTGTGGATTAAATAATCTTATGGCTGGTCCATTTGATATGTTTGTAGATATATTTATCTTAGGCATGCCCAAGGACTTTGATTGGGGATCAAACATTCTGATAGACGATCCATCTTCATCGTTACTCAGAACAATAGAAGAATCTCCATTATTATCTTTTAACATCAGGGAACCATTTGTAGTTTCTATATCCCCCATTACTTTCCCTGCAACCGCAGCACGCGGCGATGATGTCAACAAAGTGCGTGGCGAAATCTCATAATCGGTACCTATCCTGATACCGAGATAACGATTGGAGCCATTGAGGATCGTATCCATCAGTGGAGTCTGCGATCCGAGTATGATATTGAACAAACCGTTTGAAACCGAAACGCCGTTGTGAGTTTCACTCCATAATGCCGTTGATCCAATCTGGGTAGAATAGAGTTTAAAAGTAATGTCGAAATTTCCGGTTAGAGGATCGCCGCTGCTGTTTGACAATTTACCCTGATAGCTAATCAGGAGGGAATCCTGTGCCATGACAGGCATAGCCAGTAAAACGAATAAAAGAAAGCAAATGACTGATAATATTAACTGGTTAAAAATGTTTCTATTACGCATATCGTCTCCATTTGAATTGTTGATAGTCCAAAACAATATAATGTAATAAGTCTATTTTACAAAAACATAAAACTTGATTGACCTGCCTTTTTTTAGCAACCGATATGAATCTCACAATATATCGTTGGATTGAAAGAAGCATAATACCATAAATAGCATTGGGAGGGTTCGATAATCTATTGAGTATATCTTAGTTATTAAATAAAGAACCTTAGCTAATAATCTCAAACAAGCAGTCATGATTATATTGTTAATCATAATAGTTATCTGATTTAAAATGGGGTGGAGGATGAGAGCCAGAACCCCCCTCAATAGTGCTATCTGATTTATTTATCAACACTTAACACTGATTGACAATAATTGATAAGTGAAGTATAATGCTGGATGTCGAAAACTGATAATGAATTATGGATTGAGATAATGGCTGATAATGAGAAAGCCTGGAATGAACTGGTTGAAAAATACCAGTCTTTGGTTTATGCTGTTTGTACTCGTTCTAAGCTTTCCACCTCTGATGCTGCCGATTGTTTTCAGCAAACCTGGATATCCCTGCTTGAAAACAAGCATAATATAAAAGATCCCTCTCGTTTATCCGCCTGGCTGGTAACAACTGCTAAAAGAGAGGTTTTAAGATATTATCGTTCTGCTGAGCGTTCAGTACCATTGGAAGAAAACCCTGAATTTGTCGATAAAAATATCCTTCCAGATGAAGAATTGGCGAGGCTCGAAAGCCAGGCTCATCTTGAACTAGCAATTAAAGAACTGCATTTACGCTGTCAAAAATTGATTAAACTCCTGTTTTATTCATCAGAAAAATATTCCTATAAGAATTTAGCTAAAGATATGGATCTGGATATAAATAGCCTTGGAGCCCTGAGAAATCGTTGTTTGAAGAGATTAAAAAATATACTGATTAAAAATGGCTTTCTTGAGGAACTAAAAGAGGGTTTATAGGCTCTGTAGGTTAAAGGATTTGGAGAGACTTGATGGAAAAGCACTTAAGTAGAAAAGAATTAATTAAATTAGCTCAGGAAGAGCCAACGGTTTTGAATAGTCATATTAAATCCTGTGAAGACTGCCGTCAGCTTGTTAATTTACTTAAAGCATACTTTGTAATAGGCAAAGATCCTCTACCGGATGCCCCTGACGATATGATCAATAAAGCAAAATCCCTTATCAAATCCAGAAGGATTAAAAAGAGAAATACCATTTTATTTGCTAAACTTACTTTTGATTCCTGGTCTACAGTACAACCAGTAGGAGTTCGAGACGAAAGTGGTGTAGATAGTAGAAGAGTTCGGTTCGAAGATGATAAAATCATTCTGGATATCAGGGCTGAACAGCAAAATGAAGGTTGGACTTTTATAGCTCAAATTCAGGATGATTCTCCTGAGGCTTCGGAGAATATTCTGGAAGTAGGGAAAAAGAGACTGCAGATTGATCCCGATGGGCTCTACCAGTGGACCAGTAAAAATCCACCCAAAACAATCTCCATTCATACTGCAGCAAAAATCATTAAAATTCCTGAATTATTATGGAAACATTCCAAATAAAAGCTGTTGTTCAATCATTTCTTGATACGGGAATGATTGAAAAAGGCTTTACTGAAGATGAACTGGCTTCAATATGCCATAAATATATAATTGAGATTTCCCGGAAATCCTTAAGAAAATCATACCAGTTAGCGAAAGAATTTGTCAAACAAGCTGGAAAATTTAATAGCCCCTTAAGGATTGCTTCTTACAAAACTCTTGCTACTGTTTCTCATCTTTCTGGTGATTATAGCCAGGCATTAAAAGCCTACCAGAATATTAAGAAATATTCAGGACAGGATAAATTATTAAAAGCACGTATTGACCGAGCTTTGATTGATGTCTATATGTACCTCGGCGAGTACAAGAAAGCCGGGGATGCAGCCAGGCGTGCCATCAGATGTTTTGAGGCTTTAAAGAGTAAATCGGATCTGGCTATGACCAGAGTTAATTATGCCAACACTCTCCACCGCAGAGACCGCCACCGGGAGGCAGAGGAATTATATCATCAGGCTGAAAAGTATTTTATAAAAACCAATAACAAAATTGCAGAAGCCAGATGCAGTTACAATCGAGCCAATACCCTTGTACAGCTATTTGATTTCCCCAAAGCTGAGAAGTTATATAGAAAGGCTCAATCAATTTATCTCACTGAAGATAATAAACTCGATGCAAATGATGCCCTGTATGGATTAGCCTGGCTTCACATGCTTTCCGGGGATTTTCATGTAGCCTTGCTTGAATTATCAGAGTGTGAGAAAACATATCATGATAGCGGTGACAAGCGGAGTGAAACTCTTTGTATTTTAGACAAAGCAGAAATATATCTTGGCTTGGGTTTGTATCTGGATTCCTTGGAACTCAGCCGGATTGCAGAGAGAAAATTCAAACAATTAAAACTTCACTATGAGAAAGCAAAATCAGCATTTTTCAGAGCACAGGCAGCCCACGCTTTATTGCTGAAACCAGAAACCAAAGCATCGTTGAAAAGAGCCAAGGCTGAATTTCTGAAGGAAAATAATCATGGATTCCTTGGGGCCGTCTATTTATTGGAATCAGACATACAAGTAAGAAATAAATCAAAGATGACTGAACTTTTAACTAAAGCTCGCAAAAGCTTTTCCAAAGCTCAGCTTCCCCTTTGGAGTATTTTATGTGATTTCCGTGAACTGGAAAATCCCAATAGAGAGAAAACAGCACTGGCAAGGCTTGAAAAAAATGGTGCTGTGGATCAGGTTCCTCATCTTTATGCTCACTGGCAGGTTATTTTAGGTGATTATGAATATAATAAGGGGAAAATAAAATCAGCTAAAATACACTGGAAAAAGGCTGCTGATAAACTTGACCTTGTAAGAGCGGAATTACCGCCTGTAGAATTAAGAAACAAATATGCTCATAAGCAAAGTTCGCCTCATATTAGATTAATAAAATCGGAACTTGATGGTCAGCCCATAGTTTCTGCCGCCTGGTCGGAAAGATATAAAACAGCTGGAATCTGGACTCCTCTGTCACAATCCAATGTTAATCAAAATATCCGCAAGAAGACCGTTGAGAGTCTGGATTCACTTGCCAGAAGGGTAGCGGCTCTTTCGCGGCATATCGGAGGGGATTACGGGGAAAGAAAGATGTCTGTTGATATCCAGGAGAAAACACTTACCGGCTTGCGAATTAAATTACATAATAAATATATTGAGCTTGAGAATAGAAAAATATCCACTCCCGATTCAATCAATAAATTGATAAAAGATTTTAAATCGGTTTCAAGAAGAATTCCAATTATCCAATTTCATGTTAGTGAAA
>JBDRQG010000194.1:0-5991 GCA_043826475.1 bacterium | reverse complement strand
AGCCATTTTCAAATACGTTTTTCATGCCATTTCTGGCTTTTTTACGTCCTTCTGTCATCAGTTCCAGGGCAGCATCAAGATCCTCAAGTTGAATATAACAAAGACCGAGTTGATACATTGATTCCAGATGATTTTTTTTCTTGTCAAGAGCAGTTAGAAATAGATCTCGTGCTTCCTCAATACGTCCCTGATTATAACGGATCATTCCAAGAACATAAAAATTATAATGGTATGCTTTATCTACCGAAATCTCATTATTTAAAAGGCTTATAGCAGATGCAGTATCACCGTTGTTTAATGCCTCAATAATAGCCGGTTTGACTTCTTCAGCATTACTTTCATTTACTGCTAAACCACAAAATAAAACAGCAGTAAAAAAACAACCTACAAGATGTGTTAAAAACTTATTCTTCAAAACATTCCCCTTACAGGTTTTTTCAACAAGAAAACATAATAATCGTATTTTGTTTCATGTCAAGTTAATTATTAGTAAGGATATTACCCCTTGGCAGGATTCGGGTTAGAGTTTTTTAGATCCAGTACTTGCTCTAACCGTAAAATGAAATATATCAACATTCCTACCAAAATAATCATTTTAACTTCGGTTGATATTACCATATCAAATGTTGATTGGATATATAATCCAGTTACTAACATAATCACCGCCGTTAAAAGGTTTAACATCCTGATCGCACTTTCCACGATGTCCTTCCTTTCCTTATACACACAATCCAGACGTTTCTTCCATTCCTCACAGCGGTTATTCAAATTTAAATGATCAATAATTATGCCAATTACAACTACCAAGAAAATTGCGTGGCGTTAGTCGTTGTGTAGTATAATATTACAGATAGTAGGTTAATATTTAACAAGGTGAGATAAGATGCTTATCGCAATTATTGCGTTTATCTGAATTTGACCAGTATTAAAAATACAACTTAATATGTTGTCTATTAAGTAGTTACAAAATTAATGTATTAAAATAAAGTATTGAATTGAAAAATCACCAAAGATACTTAATTCGTACTTTTTCACTACCATTAATAATTAACTGAAGTAATCCATCATATTTTACCGGCTTTCCATCAAATCCAATCGCCGGATAAAACTTTACTCTCGAAAAAACTTCATGCATAATTCTATATGTATCTTTGCTGGTTTTCCCTGCCCTGATAATCTTTGCCATTCCCGATGTATCCACAGTTACATATAAACCTAGAGTATCAATTAACCTGCGGGGAATATTTGAGATCCTTATATTATCTCCTTCAACCGACCGGGGAATTGGTTTCTGGATAATATTGATTGTATCAGGAATAATCTTGAGACGTGTTTTATCATGGATAGAAAGTGTGTCACTCTGATTATTATAATATTTTTGAGTTGGATAATATATCTGCGGGAAAAGAGAAATTAACAGGTAAGAACTGCAGGCAATATTGGAATCATTCACTTTAGCCGGAATAAATTCGGACCAAAGCGATGCTGACATTAACGTTGTCGTATAGTTTGAATAGGTGGAGAGTATTTCCTTAACATTCTTAACTTCCCCCTTTTCGTCTAAATCCAACCGGAGAAGGATATAGGGATAAAGATCAAGGCTGTCGTTCCAATCTATATTGCAAAAATATTTAGGGAAGTAATTTATTTCAGGCAGGCTGATATTATTGAATCCGAAAGTATAATAATAGAAATCAGGATCAGCTATATTAAATTCACTATCTATTGGAAATTTAAAATCGGGGGTTTGAATTCTTGGATTTATACGAAATTTAATCGGTAGAATTGAAGTTACTTTATTATTGTTTAACAGGGCCGGTACGAAGCTGCAATTAGTGAGAAATTGTCTTGCGTATTCACCGGCCTGATGATCTTTATCATCGGCAACATTTATATCTGAGACTTTGCCGTTGTTATCAATAGTCAGTAGTAAGATAAATTCCGTTTCTCTGGTTAGACTGGGAGATTTGACATCTGAAGAAAATATTTCAGGAACTTTTTCCGGGTAAGAGGGAGCAAATCCATAAATGCCAGGACGGTTAGCCTCGGCCATAAGCGATAAGTTTATCATCAATAGAAGCAGAAGCAATAATTGATATTTTTTCATAGAATAATCCTGTTTTTATTATTATTTCAACTACGAATTATACATAATTAAGCGTGGATTTAAAATATAAAATCTATTAATATTTAAGTGGCTGCTTGACAATGAACTTAATAATTTGGTTAACTTGTTTGAAATTCCGAATCTCTTAATAAAAGGAATGACAGTGCTTGATATTGGCCGTCAATTTTTTAAAAATATTTTTTCATCCTGGTTTGCTTACCTTATTAGAATCGTTATAACATTCCTTTTTGTCCCATATATTACAACTGTTCTTGGTGGAGAACGCTATGGCGTATGGGTAATTATTTTTCAGACAATATTTTACTTTTCACTCCTTGACTGCGGGTTTTCTTCGGCTCTGACCAGGTATATCTCTAAATATCTCAGTCAAAAAGACTTTCAGGGCATTAATAAAATCCTGAATAGCGCCAATTTACTCTATTTGATAATAGGGGTGCTGGTCTTTGGCGGAGTGTATCTGTTTGTCACCTTCTTTTTTGATTACTTCAAAATCTCTGATCCGGCTTTAGTACAGGAAGGAAAGAACGCCCTCTTGATTCTGGGAGCCTTTATGGCTTTTAATTTTATCGCTCTTCCCTTTGGTAACAGCCTCGGAGCTTTTCATAGGTATGATATCATTAATGGGTTGAATATCGCTGAGGAAATAATACGCACCATACTTATGGTATTTATGCTTTATCGCGGAAATGGCCTTGTTGAGCTGGCTCTCGTAATCTTATTACTTACGGTGGTAAAACATCTTGTCGGAGCTGCGATTCTGCTCAAACTCTACCCAAAACTCAACATCTCAACGCAAAAATCAGACAAGCCAACTATCAAAATGCTATATGGCTACTCTAAAATATCGCTCGGGATTTCACTTTGCTGGCTGCTGATATATAACACCGATACAATCTTGCTGGGTTTCATGACATCATCGTCAGCCGCAGCCATATACTACCCTGGTGCTCAGTTAATGCGTTATATGCGCAACGTTATTAATGCTGTCGCTATCCCTCTGGTGCCTGCTATATCCCATCTCGAAACGGTGAGCGACCTGACCGTTGTCAGGGATATTTATTTAAAAGCCATTAAATATGTCAGTTATTTTTCATTTGCTCTTGCCGGGGGAGTGATTGTATATGCCCAATATTTTGTAAATCTATGGCTCCCGCCGGAATTTTTCGAGGCTGGAACGATCATGAAAATCTTAGCCATTGGCACTGCTTTTCTGTTACCTCAGATAATTGGTGAATCGGTTTTATTTGCCGTAGAACAGCATCGAAAACTTTTGTTTGTATTAATTATCGAGGCGGTTATCAAATTATTGTTGGCTTTCCCGTTGATAAAGATATATGGATTACTTGGTATGGCTTACAGTGTCGTAATACCGCAGGTTCTGCTCTTTACCACCCTTTATCCTTATATTATGGCCAAAGTATTAAAAAGCGAGTTTAGTACGATTATAAAAGTAATTAGTAAAGCCGCCATTCCTGGTTTATTGATTACCCTGCCTCTGGCAAACCTACTTCAATATGCCTACCCACCAGAGACATGGTTTGCTTTTTTTGTGAATTTGTCCATTATATTTATTTCCGTTTTAATCCTGGGATTTACTATCTCTGACACAGAAGACCGCAAAAAAATAACCGGATGGTTTAAAATAATCTAAACCAACCGGCTTATTGCTCATTTTAATATTTTCTTAAATCAATAATTGTTATGTAAATCCTCTAATGCTGTAGTTACTTTTTCAACTGTGGGAAGACAGGCATTGTCTCCATCAACACCGTAAGCAACTCTTGCATCAATGGCCGTAACCATTTTAATAGGTGCTTCCAGATGATAAAGGCCTTCCCCTTTAGTAATTACTGACGCTATAGTAGGTCCGATACCGCCGGTTTCACGATCTTCGGTAACAATGAGGACCTTACCACATTCTTTGGCAGCTTTAAGAATAGCCTCATTATCGAGAGGTTTAATAGTCCTGAGATCAATAATGCGGACATTAATCCCTTTCGCCTTAACAATTTCAGCCGCTTTACGGCTGATATGAACAGTGGCACTGTATGTAATAATAGCGACATCAGTGTTTTCTTCATCGTAAACTCTGGCTACACCAAAAGGGGTAAGTTCATCAATATCAGGAATTGTTGTCTCAACCGGTATACCCTCCCAATCACGGCGATTATACAATGCTACTGATTCACAGAAAAGAACCGGATCATCAGTAGCCCAGGCGGTTTTAAGCAAGCCGGCAGCATCATAGGCATTGGATGGGGTAGCAATAAGCAATCCCGGGATATTTGCCCAGGTTCCCATATTGGATTCAGAGTGCCAGAAAGCACCTGCCCCTTGTTTGTAGCCGCCAAAGGTTGTACGAATCACCATCGGCATTCTATATTGCATATTAGAACGCTGGTAAGTAGTAGAACACCTGTCTTTTAACACCTGATAGGCAGGCGACATATAATCGAGAAATTGAATTTCAGGAAGAGGGCGCCGACCCTGATAGCAATGACCAATCGCCCGTCCGATAATTCCGGCTTCATCAAGAGGAGTATTAAAACAGCGGTCATTACCAAATTCTCTCTGAAGATTCTTTGAGACGAGGAATACTCCTCCTTTACCCTTCAGGTTTTTTTGCTTATCAAATTCTTCAGCCATATGGCCTGAAAAATCAGCAACATCTTCCCCGAAAAGGAGGACATCTTCAGTTAATCCAAACAGATCAAATAATGTATAATTGATGGCAAAACGCATTGTCATTGGGCCGACATTTTCCGGTAATTCAGGTGACGTAAAATATTTCTTTTTATGGTAATCTTTATAAAGCTTCTCACGATTTACTTTTGAGGCTTTTCGGAATTTGGCCCAGGTCTCTTTAGCTTTTTCAAAATCATATGTGTAAACACGCTCCTTTATGAATTCTAAAGTTTTCGGGGTAAATGTATTAACCGCTTTTACAGAAAGCTCATTTATTTCGTTGTCCAGTTCATCCCACATATCTCCGATTTCTTTTGGAGTTACAATACCATCTTCGATAAGAGTATTGCAGGATTTGAGAATACAGTCATTATATGTATGCCAGTCAACTTCAACCGGATCCATATAAAATGACTGGTCATCAGATCCAGAATGGGAGCCTTCGCGAGTTACTTTAATATTAGCCAGAGCCGGGCCTTTACCAGAACGGACATATTCTGTCATTTCTTTGCAGGATTTCAGACATGATTTAATATCAGTACCATCGATTTGATAAATCTGCAATCCAAAACGCTTAAAGCCTTCAAACGGCGTGGTCGGGTCACCTTCGGGAAACTGTTCCTCTACTGACACTGAAATAGCCCAGCCACAGTTGTAAATTGCAAAAATATTTTTTGTTTTATCAAAGACGCTGTAAAAGACAGCTCGGGCGAATTCTGATGATGATGTTGAGCCTTCCCCAATACAGCATAAAGTAATTGCATCTTCAGGATAAGCAGGACCATTGTAGTTTGATAATTTAGAGACTTTATGCGGGTATTTGATGGCTGAACCCAATCCGGCTGCTTCGAGTGCATGAGAGCCGGTGGGTGAGGCTTGGGGCAGAACAGAAAATTGCGGATACGATGGATGAGCCGGGATCTGCATCCCGCCAACTTGAGAACGACTATCACCTATTGCTTCGAGCATCTTTTCCCATAAGTCAGAGCCCCGAAACAGATCAAAAGCTTTGTTGCGGTAGTAGCCGATAAAGGGGTCAGTGTTTTTTGTCTCCCCGGCCAGACAGACATCTATAAGCTCTTTGCCGCCGCAGCCAATAAAGAATCGATTATAGCCTTTTCTCAGTAACAGCTTTTCTTCGCGCTCTACCCTGCGAGCAGTCAGCATTATTCGCAGCA
>JBDRQG010000193.1:0-2054 GCA_043826475.1 bacterium | reverse complement strand
CTGGCTCTCCTCATCAAAGCCGCTCATCCCTTCAACCACATTATTTTGACAAATGAGGAGAATCATGCGCCCAAAAATCATTCTTTGTTTGGTAATTTTACTTTCCCTGACCGCCTGACACCAATCAGCAAAAACGACAACCTTCAGGTTATCTCAATGGGTTTCTTAGTCAACGAAGATGAACCGGTTATATGGCGTGGACCGCTTCTGCATAAAGCGATCAATCAATTTCTTACTCTGGTTGATTGGGGTAATCTTGATTTTATGTTTATCGATCTTCCCCCCGGCACCGGTGATGTCACATTGACGATTGCTCAGGCTATTCCAACCGCGGAACTATTAGTAGTAACAACACCCCAGGCAACGGCCACTCATGTAGCCGGACGGGTGGCTAAACTTGCTGAGCGAACGAAACTTAAGGTTATCGGCGTGATAGAGAACATGGCTTATTATGAAGTTAACGGTGACAAAGATTATGTCTTTGGAAAAGACGGCGGTAAAGAGTTAGCAAAAGATTTAGGCGTTGCTATGCTTGGAGAAATCCCTCTTAAGAAATCAATCCGCGAAGGTGGTGACAAAGGTCAACCACCGGCAATAGATGGCAACCAGAATGAAATTTTACTTTTCGAATCTTTGGCAAAGAGTATTCAAAAAATGTCCAGTTGATAACCTGTTGCAGTTATTCACATTCTTCATTTTTTAATTAATAACGATTGTGATTAAGAATTGGTCGTAGTTATAAATGAAATTTTTCATGCCTCATAAGATGCTAACAAACAAGAGCTTCAAATTTCCTTTAACTTATTAACATTGCCTCCTTGACGGAAGCCTTCGTTATCCCTATTTATGTATATGAAAGTACTTGAATCGCAAAATGTTAACAAGATGTGGATAATTATTTGTTCGTTTTTGAAACATCTTGAACAACCGCAGGTTAAATCATTTTATAATTTAATTAATTGTTAGCAACTTTGTGGACAACTTGTGAGTTAAGATAAATATCTTTTGGTATCCTGTTGCGGTTCAAATGGAAAGATGAACGAAAATTTGTGAAAATACTGAGGGGGTAAATCAGTATGGAGTTACTTGAAGGAGTGAAAAACTCACAACAATGGAAAGACTGTCTGCTATATATCTCCCGCCGAATGAAAGAGCAGTCTTTTAACACATGGATTAAACCTATAAAGGGAGAACCCATTGGGGAGCAAAAATTTAGTTTAGGGGTACCCAATCAGTTTGTAGCCGATTGGATTAAAGGACATTTTTCGGATATCATTAATGAAGCCTTCACCGAGGTTTTGGGCCACAGTTATGATGTGAATTTTATTATTTCAAAAAACAATGGTAATGGCGATGACAGTCAGACGGCCATTGATTTTGCCAATTCGACAAGCACCCCTATCGCCCAGGCTTCAGCGAAGATTCAGAAGCATTCTCATAATCTGAACACCAAATATCATTTCGATTCATTGGTTGTTGGTGACTTTAATCAATTTGCCTGTGCTGCTGCCATGGCGGTGGCCGAAGCTCCCGGTTTGACAAAATATAACCCCCTCTATATTTATGGGGGAACCGGACTTGGGAAAACGCATATTGTTCAGGCTATCGGCAATGCAATTATCGACAATTTTCCCAATCGGCGGGTTATGTATGCAACCTCGGAAAAATTTACATCTGATTTCATCACCTCGATTTCGGACCGGTCAACTTCCGCTTTTACCCGGGTCTATCGGGATGTGGATGTTTTGATTATTGATGATATTCAATTTTTTACGGGCAAGGAATCGACCCAGGAACAGTTTTTTCACACCTTTAATACCCTGCATCATCAGGGGAAACAGATTATTTTGTCTTCTGATCGCTCTCCGCGGGAAATTAAAGGGCTTGAAGAAAGATTACTCTCCCGTTTTTCATGGGGTTTGGTGACCGACCTGCAGGCGCCAGATCTAGAAAACAGGACGGCTATCCTTTACAAAAAGCTGGAATCAGAAGGGACTCACCTGCCGGAAAATGTGGTCCGTTATATAGCTGATATCGTTTCAACCAATATCAGA
>JBDRQG010000192.1:0-4043 GCA_043826475.1 bacterium | reverse complement strand
TGAAAGTAATAAGAGAAAAATTATCAATATTCGCATACTTAACCTACACTAAAAAAATTTATATAGTTAAGCTGTACGTACATTCATTTAGATAGTTTCAATAACCGACTATATAGGCTATTTTCAGGCAAAAAAAAGAGCCTTCAGATTGAAGGCTCTAATAAAAATTCTTTATCTGTTAAAATCAGGCAAACGATTTTAAGGCTTCCTCACGGGTGTCATAATGTTCAAATACCGAAATCAAACGAGTGATTGTAAGAATTGATTCTATTTTAGTAATATTAGCCAGTACCAGACGACCGCCGGAATTTTTGACAGTGGTCAGAGCAGAAATAAGCATTCCCAGCCCAACTGAGTTCATCCAGTCAACTTTGGCCAGATCGACCACAAAATTTTTCTTATTGCCAGTAATATATTCATGGATTTTGCCATGAAACATAGTTGTCTCATCTCCACCCATAATCTTTCCGGAGACGTTCAATACAACAACTTCACCTTTGATTTCGTCTTCAAATTTCATTCGTTCAATCCTTTATTATTATTTGTATCTATCCAATCAAAATACGAGCATCGGGTGCAATGCAGTAATATATTTTCAGTTCGTATTTCCGAGTCTACCTCATTAAAAAAGGGAGCTTCTGCTTAAAAATCAAGCTGTTTTATGTTAAATTTCTATTATTAAACCACTTAAATTGTAAAATGATCCAAAAAAAACAGCCGCTCTCTCCACTGGAACGGCTGTTTATTTTTATTAAAGATAGTAAGAATATTATTCAATTTCCTCATCAGAGCTGACTTTGGCTCCGGCAGCCACTTTTATACTGAGTACTTCCTGAACTTTTTCCATCACTTTATCATAAATTTCCGTGTTGGAATCAAGGAAATTACGTGAATTTTCCCTTCCCTGCCCAAGGCGATCACTTCCAAATGAAAACCAGGAACCGGATTTTTCAACGATACCGCGATCAACAGCCATATCCAGAAGTTCACCGGTCTTCGAGACTCCAATTCCGTAAATAATATCAAATTCAGCCTCTCTGAACGGAGGGGCTACTTTGTTTTTCACTACTCGAACTCTGGTTCTGGATCCGATAACCTCCTGGTTGTCTTTAATGGTAGCAATTTTGCGGATATCCAGTCTGACGCTGCAATAGAATTTAAGAGCATTTCCACCGGTAGTGGTTTCAGGATTTCCAAACATAACGCCGATTTTCATACGAATCTGATTAATAAATACTACCGAAGTTTTTGATTTTGAAATAATAGCCGTAAGTTTTCTGAGAGCCTGTGACATCAACCTTGCCTGAAGCCCCATATGAGAATCCCCCATCTCCCCTTCGATTTCAGCCCGGGGGGTCAGAGCCGCAACTGAATCTATAACCACAATATCAACAGCCCCTGATCGGACAAGAGTTTCGGTAATTTCAAGAGCCTGTTCCCCGGTATCTGGCTGAGAAATAAGGAGATTGTCAGTATCAACACCAAGAGCCCGTGCATAAGTGGCATCCAAAGCATGTTCAGCATCAATAAAAGCCGCCACTCCCCCCAATTTTTGAGTTTCAGCTATCATATGCAGGGTCATTGTTGTCTTTCCCGAGGATTCCGGCCCATAAATTTCTATCACTCTTCCCCTGGGAATGCCCCCGACACCAAGAGCATAATCAAGACCAATTGATCCGGTTGGGATTACTTCAACATCCATTACCGTGCTATCTCCCAATCGCATAATTGACCCTTTGCCGAATGCTTTTTCTATCTGAGTCAGGGCGGCATCAAGTGCTTTTTTCCGATCAGGCATAGTTGCTGTTGCCATTTTCGCCTTGCCTTTCATTTATTTTAATCCTTTTTTCTCTATTCAAGTTAAATAAACATTTTGTAAAGAGTAAATATATCACATTCTTTACGTAATTAAAATAAAATAGTACAGTGACAGGGGCTGTCAGTAAAAATAACAGTATCGTTTCAAATGTTCATAGAACATGAACTAATTTTCACATATTCATATAACATGAAGTTCACGTATGCAAAGTTAAGATATTACCTAACAGACAGTTAAGCTGACTCTTATTAGTTTTTTTAATACTTACATGAATTGGCTTCCCTTTTGCTTCACTATAATTGTAAATATAAAACAAACAATCTTTTACAGGATTTTTGCATGTACAAAATTATACTCGCCTTTTTAATCATTTTAATGGCTCCGGCTGTCTTTGCCGTTCCTGCCATTCAGTTATACATTAATTCCCCTGACGCAGTGTACAACACTACCACACAGACCTGGGTAATTAATGCCAGTAATTTTGAGTTATGGGTAATTGCAGCTAATACAGATGCAAAACCTCTTTATGATTTAACTCTGGTTGCTGCTCTTGGAGGTAATGATACTCCTGTTGATGGAGCTTTATCGATTGACGGCAATTCAGTTATGGCTTCTGAGTATGAATATGGCACTCCGCCTTCATGGGGTGAAAATGCCGAGTCATACCCTTCTCACGGTATTTACCCGACAATGTATCACGAAATGACGATAGGCTTGGTTAATACTGCCCCGGAGACAGTTTACGATATGCAGCCGGGTGAAACTGGCTCTGCCGTTGGTAAGATATTTAAATATCAGATTTCAACCAGCTATGACTGGATACATTTTGATGCTTATGGTTTTTATAGAGAATCTGACGGCCAGTTTAAATTTGCTCCTAACTCTCACGATGCTGAAAAGGGAGGCGAATCTGTACCGGAACCAGCAACAATGATTTTGATGGGTCTTGGTTTAGCTGGAACAGCTCTATTAAGAAGAAAAAAATAGCCCGCCTTAAATGACACCATTTCGCAATTAAAGACGGTGTTTTGACACCGTCTTTTTTTATAGATTCCCCCGGTTAAAGCCGTAGTGTTCTGTCTGCAACCGCATAAAAAAGCAGCCGTCTCATTTGGATTGAGACGGCTGCATACTTTTAATAAAAGTGTCTATGACACTAGCAAGCCGGCGGGGCTGAACCACCTTTGAAGATGTAATTCACTAATGAAACGATATCGTTGACCAGAACTGCTCCATCAAGTGGAAGAGCACAATCTCCCTCATCAATACATGTTGGTGCCGAACCACCCTTGAAGATATAATTTACAAGCGAGACAATATCATTCACAAGAACAGCACCGTCTTTGGGTAAGGCTACATCACCGCGAAGGACACAACATCCCGGAGTATCGAATGTTTGCCAGTAACCCTGATTCAAACCATAATTGGCAGAACTACCCGTTCCGGCTGCTGTTTGTCCTACAGTACCATTTAGAATGTAGTTAGTAGAAGTTCCTCTGGCGCCGCCGGATGATACCACCTGCCAATTGATTTGTTCACCGGTCTTGGAATCGGCCATACCGATAGCAAATAACATTAGTAGAATTATTAAGGTGGTTAAAATTATTTTTATTTTTTTCATCATTATACCTATTTTTTAGAACGAACTTAACGGAGTTCTTTTCCATCCGGCATTAGTTTTAATATAAATAAAATCATCATCCCAGGCAACATCGCCGACCACCCCGCTGGCATCTCCGCTGCCACTCGGAGTAAAAGAATTTTGAATACGGAGTTGATCGGTCACATTTAAATCTTCCACCTCAAGATATCCTGATACAAACCCTCCATCAGCTCCATCAATAGTTGCAACCCGAAAGGCATAAGGCACGGATCTTAGTTTGATCGGCGGTTCGATTGCTTCGCCAGGAGAACCTACAGTGACATGCAGCCAGCGGTTTTCATCATCAAAAACATGAGTAAGCGGGGTCATAGAACCCAGGTTAACAGTAAACAAACCATTAACTACTTCTACATCCGTTATCACTTCCCCCCAAATACAAACCTGGGCGGCAGAATCATCGCAAATAGAAAATACCATAGATACCGTGGTGTCAATCGGTTCACCAGAGCTGTTGGTTAGCCGCCCCTGATAAGTTATTGTATTTGGGACTGCTGCAAAAACAGCTGACGATAAAATCATGATTGTTAAAAGTGTTACAAGAAACCTCATTTGTTACTCCTT
>JBDRQG010000191.1:0-7142 GCA_043826475.1 bacterium | reverse complement strand
AAGTTAAAAAAGAATTTTGGAATTGGAGAATTAAACTTTACGATTTTATCATTAAAACTTTCAAAATATGGCAGTAGAAACAACAAGTGAAATAATCGCATTTGCAGAATCTTTGATAGGAGAAACTCTTGATGCAGATTTGGCTTTGAATCTTGCTGAGAATGCTAAAAATCTTATTGAATCAGACCGGCCCTGGCTGATGTTGATTAAAGAAGATAGTTCAGAAACATTTGGTTCCGGGGAAACATATCTTACTCAAAAAAATTTGCCGGCCGACTTCTTGGAAGATTACAAAGTGTTTTTAGGCGACTCTTCAATCAATGATTTTAATCAATACGCCGCCATTCCTTTTCACATGAGAAGGAAATACAATGATTCAGGAAGAAAATATTATATTGACTGGGCTAATCAGAAAATACATATCTGCGACAAAGTTGATAAAACATACACGATTTACCTCTATTATGTTTATCAGACACCGGCATTGAATATAACCGATTCTGACCCTGTATGGCCGGCAAAGTTTAGGCCTCTTATTTCCTATACAATGGCGGAACTTTTTCAACTTGGAGTTGATTATGATGATATTACTGCCCGGCAAGCATTGGAGCATAATAAACAAGCTAAACTGTTATTTGACGCCATGGTGCAATGGGACACGCGCTTAAAATTGAAATCAATGAATGGAAGGGCAGGATTCGCCAGTGAGAATAATAATGATTTTAGAACAAATTTTATACCAGATTAAAATGTCATTGATAAAAAATATCACTATCAGAGATTTTATAGGAGGAATTGTTGATACATTGGAGGATAAAAGTATTCCTCGAGGATTTGCTTCGAGCGCTTTGAATTGGCTCACTAAAACAGATCGTATTGAATTAAGGGGAGGATATAAAATATACGGAAATTTGGTGGAAGGAGTTGGAAAAATTACAGGATATATCGTAGCCAGAAAATCTGATGGCACAGAAATACAATATAGAACTCATGGGAAAAAATTGGAATATTATGTGGCCGCCACTGACACCTGGACCGAAATTGGAACTGATATTTTAGGAGCCGGAGCAGATGGAAAAGAAATGTCTTTTGCTGAATATCACCCGACAGCCGGAGATTTTGTTTATCTTAACAGTCCTTATGGGCCATTCTTAAAAATAGATTTAGCGACTCCCGGAAGCGCTTCCGATGTTTATAATGCTGCTGAAAATTACTACGGATATATTAAAATAAAACAGAATAGAATGTTTTGCTGGGGAGTTGTTGCCGACCCTTCAACGCCTTATCTTTCTAAAATTGATGATGTGGAGGATTTTACTTATTCAACTCCGAGAACGGCCGGAGAAGGAACATTTTTCAGGCAAGACGATGGCGGCGCTCTTCAAAGTATTGAGAGTTATGGAAATAAAGAATACTGCATACATGAAAAGAAAACATGGGTTGTTGAAATTACCGCCGACGATACCAATGCGACCAATTTAATTTACAGAGATAGAGTTGGTATTTCAAGCTTTAGAGGTTCTGTTTCAACCGGTGATGGTATTTATTATATTGATGATGTTGACCAAAAGGATCCGCAAATACGGCTTTTGACGGTTCCTTATGGAATGACAGAAGTTATACCGCAGGCAATTTCAAAAAACAGAAAATATCATAATGCTCTTGTTGGAATAGATTTGTCCGGTTATCTTTTTGATAAGGCTTGTGGCGAGGAATGGAATGATTATATTATTTTTGCTTGTAGGACTTCCGATTCAACACAGAATAATAGGGTATTGCTCTTTCATAAAAAACAAAAATCCATTGATGTTTTGGATTATTGGGTTTCAGTGTTCGGGATATTGTCCGGCGCCTTAATGGGAGGCGACCCGGTGCAAAATAATGTTTATACTTTATTTACCGGTTCAGACGACGAATCAGTCAACATTACAAATTCAATAGAGTTTAATAAAGATAATTTAGATTGGCCGGGAGAAAAAAAATTGAAGAAACTGATTATCAAAGGGAAGATTGGCCCGGAGCAGGAGATAACGATTTACGCGGCGCTTGATGACGCTGATTATATCTTTCTTGGGACAATTTCCGGCAGCAGTTCAGTTGTCGCTGGGGTTGAGATGGCAGTAGTTGGAAGAACGGTTATAGGAAGGCGCGAGATTGGCGGCGGAGGAAGCGGTACTGATTATTCAGAGTTTATTTCAGAGATAAATGTAGCCAGTTTAATTTCAAAGTTTAATGATATAAAAATAAAATTTACGGCCGATGAATTGGGCGTAGCTCAAATCAGCGAGTTGCAATATAAAGATATAAGATATAAGTCGCAAAAATTGATTCAAAGATTTCGTTAATATAATTAAAAAAATAATAAAATGTTAGATTTTTTTTCAACAATAGCTTCTAAAATAATAACAGGGATTGTGGCAGTCGGACTTATGATAGGGAGTTTATTTGGAATAAATACTCCGGTAGAAAATCCTGTTCAATCAGAAATCCAATTAGGAGCAACCGTTCCGACAGTTGTAGCCCTATTCAGTACAACCCTTGCTTCTGCAATAACTTCAACGGCAACCTCTTTTACCTTAACTTCCGGGACAACAGAAGACGGTACGACTTTGTCCGGAACTTATGGTTTTGTTATTGACGAAGGGACTTCATCGGAAGAGTTTGTCCTGGCGACTTGCGTTGATACGGCTTGCACCGGGGCCACCAGGGGAGTTTCAGCAATAACAGGAAATACCACTATTACCGCCTTAAAATCATCTCACTCGCGCGGAGCTTCCGTTAAGATTTCAGACCATCCTCAACTTGCTATAATCTCAAGAATTGTTAATGGAGATGAGAGTTTCCCGAATGCCTTGGATTTTGATGGAATGTTAACTTATACTTCCTCTGGCATGACATCTCTTTTTACAACATATGATATTGTAAATAAAGACTATGTTGATACTGCTGTAACAGCAGGAGCACCAAACGCTTCAACGACAGTTAAGGGTATAGTAGAGGAAGCCACAGACGCAGAATTAGCGGCTGGAACTGCAGCAGGCGGAACATCAGCAAGATTATTTGCAGGAGGAGCTTCTCATAGTGAAACGCCCGGAGCTAATAAAGTATGTGTAGCCAATGCTTCTTCATTGCTACAAGATGGCTGGCTTGGATTAACAACGGCTGGTGATATGGCTTATGGGGACGGAATTGATTTTGCAAGATTAGCCATAGGTTCTGCAAACTATTATTTAACAACAGATGGATCTACTCCTTCTTGGGGAGGAGCTAATTTAGCAGAAGCAAACACGGCTTTTGGTTTAACTGATATTACTGGGGCGCAGTTGGAAGATTTAAGTGATGGAGGGACAACTACGCTTCACACTCATACTTATAAAAGTGGAGTAATAACAAGAGTAATGAACGCTGGAAATGGCGCAGTAACAACTGCACACGGATTAGGTAGAACTCCAACTTTTGTAAGATTTACAGGTAAAGTATTAAATAGTTCTGGAATTGAATGTAATTCTGTTGGAACATATAATGGTTCAACAACAGCGACAATAGTTGAATCTTGCGGCACTGCTGGAAGTGGTGGTTTTAGTTCTGATACTACAAACGCTGTTAGTTTTATACAATCCGCTGGAACAACTTGGTCAGAGAAAGCTGTTGTCACCGTAGATGCAACAAATATTACTCTAACTTGGACTGAAGTAGCAACAACTGGCGCAATAACAGCTCAAATTTTATGGGAAGCCTATTAAAAATTAAAAAGATATAAAAAACTATGGTAACAACAATTCAAAGACCTTTCTATGTTGCAGAAGGCGAACAATGGTCGGGAGATGAAACCCAAGAGCAATACGAAAAGGCAGGCAAGAAGCTGGCTGAAGGTGTTGCTTCTGTTTTGCCATCTGCTCCCGTTCAAAGATACGGCGATCCCCATAAACCGAGCGGAGATGTTTTAGATGCCGGCGCTGAAGGCGACTATATCTCCGGTTTGGACATTACGGCCCCGACAGAAGAAGAACAGCAGTCAATAAAGGATAAAGTTGCTAAACAATTCCAGGCTCAAATAGACGCCGTAGATGCTTATTACAACGAGCTTGCCGCGCAAGAACAAGCCAGAGGAGCTCAAAGATTAGCGACCGGACTTGGGAAGGTAAAATCAGTTCAAGCGCGCTCCGGTCTTTTAGATACTCCTATGGGAGAAGCTCAAAGAGTTGCCGAGGAAAGAGGCCAGCAGGAATATACTGCCGGCAATGTTAAGTTATTGAAGGCCGAGCAGGACCTCAAAAAGACCGCTGTGCTGGATAAGATAGATACCCGGGCGCAACAGACCATTGATGCACAAAAAGCCGAGGCAGAGGCCAATTATACGAAAGCAGAGGCATATAAGACAAAGGTTAGGAATGAGGCGCGAAGCGATATTGATACCCTGGCTCAAACCACCGCGCTGGATGTATTTAAGGCGAACAAAGATTTATATGAGCAGCTAAAATTTGAGGGAGGATTTGGTTCAGATTTAGAATTTGATACTTATTACGAAAGCAAAGCCAAGAGCGGAGCAACTAAACTTACTTCTGATTATAAAGGAACTAATGGCAATCAATGGACGAAAGTTACTCTTTTATATCCAAATGGAAAAACAGTAACAAATGATTACGACTTAGGAATACCGTACGATTCATCTGTTGATTATGACCATCAAATTACTCCTGATGGAACAATGCTTTTGATACCTAAAAAATTCAAAACCAACGATCCGCAAAGTGAGATAAAGATTTACGGGAGTGAGGGGCAGTTTGCGAAACCGACAGAACCGACCGGGCAAGTTGTTTCTGGTGGATTTACAACGACTAAAACGCAAATTGGAGAATTAGGAACAGCGTTGAAACAAAAGGCTGGTTCTGATGGATATGTAAATACTGCTGATTATTTGCAGGGACTTCAAAATTGGATTAACGCTAAGGGTTTAGCAAAAGATTATTACTCTAACTTTTTGCCAAAGGATTATTTGAACCCGGCTGATCCGACTATTCCACAGAACATAAAAAATTTGTTGAAATACGATGAGGTTCAAGCACTTATTAACGCATTAGGAGAATAACAATATGGCTGAAAACCCATTATTAAAAGGAATAGGTGGCAGGCCATCTACTCCAACTGATTCCTATAAATCAAACAATCCATTATTAAGTGGAATTTCTTCGGCTGTAAAACCAGTAGGTGTTGTGGAAGAAAAACCAAAACAACTTTCAGATTATTTTAAAGAGCAAGGAATGCGACAGCAGGGCTGGTTTGATTTGGAAAAACAAGGAAAACTTACGCCAGAATTAAAGAAATTAGAGGAATTGGGGTTTGCGCCTCCGGGATCAGCAAAACCAGAAATAGGATCTAAAGGAGTAGTTAAAAACTTAGCAAACAGCATTACCTTGGGGGTGAATAGTTTGTTTAATCAAGGCAAAAATTATTTTACATCAACACTTCCTCAACAAATAGCCGGTTTTGTCAGGGAAAATACAAAATCATTAAGACAAGTTTCAGGATATACTCCAGAGCAGGAAAAAAAAATCCAAGAGGCAGAAACTAAATTAACTGCTGAGGTACAGGAAAAATATAAAAAAAACAACGAAGAGTTTGATAAATGGTTAATAGAACACCCGGAATTACAGCCTAAACAAGAATGGAGGGAGGGAGTAATTAAAAATCCGTCCATTTTAAAAGATCCTGACTATTATGCCTATACAATAGGGTCTGCTATCCCTTATCTTGTCGGCGTAATGGGGACCACAGCATCTGTAACGGCAGTAACTAAAAACCCTATCCTCGGAGTTTCCGCAGGTATGGCTGTTGCAAATCCAGTTGTAACGCAAGACTTATATGATGATTTGGTTAAAAATGGAGCGACAAACGAACAGGCGCTTAATCTATCTGGGAAAATAGGCCCGGTGATTTCTGCTGTTGAGGTGCTTTCTGATATTCCTATATTAAAAAGTTTAGGACTTTCTACTTTATTGACTAAAGAGATACAAAAGGAAGCAGTTAAAGAAGTTGTAAAATTGTCTGCTAAAAAGGCTATAATCGGAGGAGCAAAGAAGTTTGTTACTGTTGAACTTACAGAAACAGTAGAAGAGGTGGTTCAACAAGCTATACAAAATGCCACAGTAAAAGTGGTAAATAATAATAGGAGTTTATTTGAAAATTTACCAGAAACAGCCATTCAGTCTGCAATTTCTGTTTTACCATTGGGGATATTTGGGGGAGCAATGGATATAAGAAATATAGGCCAGACAATTCAAGGACAAACAGAACCGATGATTGGAGGAATAAAGACCGAAGAAAAATCACCGGAGGAGATAGTTAATCCACTCTTAAAAGGGATCAAGATTGCAGAGAAAACGAAGTTGGAGCAGACTGATATAGCAAATAAAATCACTGAAAATATAAAGGGTTATCAGTCTTTTGGCGGAGCCGGAGTTGGAACTGAAAGTCCTAACGCCTACTTACGCGATTTAAACACCCAACTAAGCACACCAGAAGGGGCTGTGATAGGCAAGAAGAGCGTAAATGACGCAATAGCCAAAGGAGAGATAAAAGTTGATTCTGACGGGCAAATTACGCTTTACAGGGTGGGCGAGGTTTCAGATAAGAACCCCCTTGTGTCGGCTACAACCGACAAAGCGTTTGCCGAGAGTTTTGACCGCACAGGAAAAGCTAAAATAACCGAAATAAAAGTAAAGCCCGAAGATATTAAATATGTTATAGGCGGAGTTGAAAAAGAAGTTTTAATACCAAAAGAAATCGCAAAACCAGTAATTGAATCCCCCCTCGCCCAAGAAGCAACCAAGTATAAGAGTGCGGAGGAGTTTGTGAATAGTCAAACAACTTTATATCACGGAACTGGAGAATCATTTGATGTTATTAAAAGCCGACAACAACTTAGGGCAGAGGGTTCAACAGTAGAATCATCCAATATCGGTGGGAATAGTCCATTTATACATTTAACAGAAGAACCACAATTAGCTAATCAATATGCCAAAGCACGGGCAAAAAACATAGGTGGAACTGCTAAAGTAGGAGAATATAAAGTTATTGGAAAGATACTTGATATGACAGATAATTCTGGTATTAGTTTTAGCACACTTGAAAGGGGAGATACT
>JBDRQG010000190.1:0-9446 GCA_043826475.1 bacterium | reverse complement strand
TTCTGCCTCAGCCGGGCAATTGATGATCGATTGCGGCTGGGAATACATGTCATGGGGACATGGGCCAGGTTTGGATTGTGGCGGTTCACCGTGTCCCGATGGCATTATTTATTTGAATGGAATTGCTGATATTGATAACGGCGATTTTCATCCTACCTGTCTGGCCGATTCTATTGGCGAGTTGGTGGTAATGGAATTTTATATGTCAGGTTACTACGATGAATATGAATGCTATTACTCACCAATTAATTTCATTTGGTATGATTGTTCAAACAATACTATCGCTTATGATGAGAACTCGGACACAATATTCATTTCCAATGAGATTTACGATTATAATAATCCTACAATATCAATCAGACAGAATATTCCCTTTCCAACCAGATACGGCGCCCCTTATGAATGTTTGGGCGAGGTTATTCCGGGGACGACAAACGTGAGGGCTGTTGATTTTTACAATGGCGGATTTCAAATTGTTTGTATTGACACGATTGATATGCGCGGCGATATTAACCTTAACGGAATCTCCAATGAAATTGCCGACTTTGTTTTATTATCAAATTATTTCTTCTATGGTATAAGTGTCTTTACTATCAATATGCAGGATCAAATTGCTGCCAGCGATATTAATGCTGATGGGCTGAATTTGACTCTTAATGATCTCATCTATATGTATCGTATTATTATCGGCGATGCTTTGCCCTACGCAAAAATCTCCCCCAGAGTTGTCGACACATGCTTTATCAAACAGGACTATGATACTAAAACCATATCAATGGTATATACTGATTCTATCATAGCTATTTATCTTAAGTTCGGTGATTCAATTGAGCCTTCACTCTATTTCCCTCATCACCAGGGCGGAGCAGTATATGCCAATCCGATTACTAATATTTTATTAGCCCCTTACTTTGACTCGTATCAATATTTTCCTGACAGTTTCTTAATTTCTGAAGGAGAATTATTCACATACACTGGTGAAGGGCACCTCCTTTCAGGAGTAGTATCATACCGGGGTTTAACCGATATACCGGTAGTTATTCAAAGAGTCGGAAGTTCGAACTGCTGCTATAATAGAGGTAATGTTAATGGCATCAATGGTCCGGGTGGACCAATCAATGTTGCCGATCTGACCTATCTGGTCTCTTATTTATTCAAAGGGGGTTCTGTTCCTATCTGTGTAGAAGAAGGCAATGCCGATGGAATAACAATCGGCGATTTGCAAATCAATGTGGCCGATTTGACATACCTTGTTAACTATTTATTTAAAGGCGGTTCCAACCCGCCGGCATGTCCATAAAAATATATTGCCCGCTCAGGCGGGTGATATAGGTGAGAACACCACTTAAGTAACTGATGATTCGCCCAAAGTCATCAGTTACCGGGGCGCCGCAGGCCTCCTCCGGCGGCGTCCCATTTATTTTAGCTATGAAAAAATAAAAAAGGGTGGAAATAATCCCACCCTTTTTATCGAGAGTTTTATTTATTACAAATTGACAGCCCCGGAAGCCCTTTTCCTCATTACAAAGACTGTTGAACCCACCAATAAAAGCAACAGTAATATTACACCATAGGTTGAAAGAGAAGGGGCTGGCGTGTGTTTGGTAAGTAATATTATATCGCGCTGGACACCTAACACACTGACCGTATATTGGTTACAGGTTGCTGGGATATAGTTTTGAGTCCTGCCTCCAGGATTTATTTCATAACATGAAAGAACAGATCCACTATTTTGAAAACAGACCGTTACTACAGTATCAGTAAAATTATCGGTCACGATTTCATCGTCTACCTGATAAATAATAATGTTGTGATTATCAAAAGCCGTAATACCTGTGTTATCAACAACATTTCGAATATGAACTTTCATGTATTTTTCATTGTCAAAGTCCGCATGTGCTGAAATTGCAACAAATAATATAGATAATAAAAGTATGGCGGCTATCCTTAAAATTGAACCATAAGAATTTTTCATCTTCTTTTCCTCCATTCACCAAAAATATTTTATTTTCAACAATTCGATTTATAGATGATTACTGGAGGACCTCGGCTATCAGGTTTGAGATAATAATTATCGGCGAAGAAACCGACATTAGTGTAAAGGTTCCAAATTCTCCCACTGCTCGGCATTTCTGCCCGTCGGCTCTTCGCCCAACATAAAACAATATCAATTGCAAAAATAATCAGGATATTAAGAAATACAATAATCAGAGATATTATCAAAAATCCAAAAAAAACCGAGATCCCATAAAAATATCCCTGTGTGATATTTTCCTCGCCTAAAAGAGAATTGATAAATCCGAGTTTAATTAAAATAAATTCGAATACAATCCAGAGAATAGAAATCATGAACGGATTCAATCCGAATTTTTCTCTTGTCAAAAAAACCGAACAGGTAAAGCAAATCGATAACAAAATTCCGAAAACGATCATTATAATTATATGAATAAGATTATGGTCTGTTATTTGCAGACTGTTTATGGTAAAATAGATAAATCCGAATAAGATCCCTAATAAGACGGCTTCAAACATTTTACATTTAAAAACTTTAACCAATAGTGGAATTAAAGCAAAAAATGATAAAAACCGGAAATCGGAATAAAGCTGGGATATTAATAAAAGAAGAACGGTAGAGCCGGCATAAAGAAATAACTTCGCCGTTAATAGAATATTATCAGCGTTAAATAAATTACAGGATCTCTCAGGCTGCCCATCAAAGTTGTAGTGTAATCTTCTTAACCATCGCAGAAAGGTTTCCCTCTCCCGGCAAAACTTCACTACTCCTCCATCGAACCATAAATGCTGACACCTTCGCGGTTGAAGGCATACTACACCCACAGCATTTATAGATTCGTTTTCCCTCTACCTGGCATTACACCGGTTAAGACGCAACTATAATTACTTTCTGGCGGTTAGTAATAATGGAAGTTTGGAACCCTCATTCACATTATCATATTAGTATATATAGTCCATGTTGTCAAGTGAAATTTTTATTGATGAATAAGATCAGAAACTGTTAAAAGATTTTAAAAAATTCTGGCGCGTTTCAAAGCGCGGGCGAATTTGGAAGCGGATTGATTCTCAAAGTGAATGTGAAGCGAAGCAAATAATTTTTTTAGATTGTCATATATTGTAACAATCTCTGATTCATTCTTTAATTCTATTTCGAGTTCATAATCAACCGAACCATCGGAAAACGAAGTCGAATCAATTTCAAAGATGCAGAGATGATCACCTACTTTGAATTCTTTACACTGGCGGTTGTTTTCAAAATGAACAAGTTTTGATAATGCTGATGGATTCCATTTTTCTTTTACATATTCAATCGGCTTGATATTAAGGGACAATATATCCTTGTTAAGATTAATAACATTCTCGGCATCAGCACGAGAGATCTCGGCTTCCAGCTCTTCTCTGACAGCCGCTTTGTTATTACTTATTGTCTTACTTTTAACGGTAACTAATCCTCGCTCAGGTTCCAATCGAACCCGTAGCGCCCAGCCCTCTTTTGAAATCTGATGATCTTCGGTATCAAAAAAACAATTTGTCTGTTTTAGTTCACGATCAATCTGGCCCAGATACCCCAGCAGTTTCAGATAATTTGTAAACGAACCGAGATCGAGTTTGATTTCTATCTCTTTTTGTAAATCGTATGAGTTTCCCATATGCAATAATATACGAAATATTTAACAAAGGTTCAAGCCTCGAAGCACATAAAGTTTGTTTTTCTATAATACATTTCAAAATATTTGTTAAAAATACGAATACTGGACAATATCTGTATCATTCCCAGTGTGACCAGGGATTCAGAAAAAAAAGGGGGATCCGATAACGGATCCACCTTAATCTTTGTAGCTAATCTCTGATTTGTGCGCCTTGCGTGAAGACCCGCTTAATGGGTTATGTTAAGTATTCTTTTGTGATCTCGATATTTGTATCTGCATCAAATACTTTGTAATCCTCAGCCATTATAGTTGTATCACGGACTAAATTTATCTTGAATTTATGAATCTTCATTACCCGCTCAATACGGTTGGTTCCATTATCGGACATCATCTCGGCTAAAAGTGGATTGAGTACCAGATTAAACTTCGAATATTTATTACCCGCTTTCGCTCGAAGGAACCATCGTTCTATTTTAGTCGCCATTGTCTCTTTTGAAATAATCCTTCCTCTCCCCCCACACATCGGACAGGGATCGGAAAGGGCGTGCAGATGCGAGGGTCTTACCCTCTCTCTGGTCATTTCAACTAATCCGAACTCGGTAACTGGATTTATTGCCCCTTTGGCGCGGTCAGTTTTGAAACAGCTTAAGAATTCTTCATACAATTTCCGCCGATTGTCACGGTTATACATATCAATAAAGTCACAAACAATCAATCCGCCAATATCGCGAAGCCGAACTTGTCTTGCAATTTCTCTTGCTGCTTCGATATTTGTCTGGAAAATGGTTGTCTCCTGATCTTTTCCACCAACAAAACGACCGGTGTTGACATCAATCGTGACCATCGCTTCGGTTTGATCAATAATTAAATAGGCCCCTTTGCGGATCCAGACTTTCTTTTCCATCATGCGGTCAATTTCCGGTTCCAGTTTATATTGATCGAAAAGAGGTTCTTTCTCTTTGTATAACTTAACTCTGTCTTTTAGATGCGGCATAACCTGACGGGTGAAACTGAATACTTTTTTATAATCCGCTTTGTTATCAATCAATATCTCTTTGACCCCGTCAGTAAAGACATCTCTGATCATAGAGACCACCATGTCGGCTTCCTTATGAATCAAAACCGGAGCGCGTAATTTGTCAGCCTGCTTTTTTAATTTATACCAGAGCTTGAGGACGCGTTTAATATCCGAACGAATTTCCCCTTCCCCTTTTTCTTCCGCTTCGGTTCTTATGATAAGTCCAAAACCTTCAGGACGAAGAGGGGCGGCTATCTTTTTCAAGCGCTTTTTTTCATTCCAGTTTGCAATTCTTTTTGACATCCGGATGTGGTCATCATCGGGAACAAGAACAATATAACGTCCCGGAATTGAAATTTCGGTCGAAATGCGGGGGCCTTTGGTGGAGATCGGTTCTTTGATAATTTGTACCAGGATTTCCTGATCTTTTTTTAGAACCGCTTCAATTTTGTCACGTCTTTTTTTACGAACTATTTCTGCCGGAGCTTCTTCCTCATCGAATTCACTTCCATAGGAGCTGATATATTCTTTTCCGATATCCGAGGAATGCAGATAAGCCGCTCTCGGCAGACCGATATCTACAAAAGCCGCCTGCATACCGGGGAGTACGGTTTTAATGACCCCCTTGTATATATCCCCTACCATGCGGTCATTGTCAGGTCTTTCAACCTGCAGCTCAACCAGCTTGCCATCTTCTAAAATAGCAACACGCTTTTCATAATCGGTTGAGTTAATTAAAATTACTTTTTCCATCTCTACTTCTCGATATGTTCCGGAATCACACCGAAACAATCACCCTCTCTGGGGTGATATCCGTTTTTAAATGAACTCCCATCCATCATCTTTTTGCCCGGGATGGAGAGCTGCAGTATTTCAACTGCAGAATGGGCACATTGCACCATCAGTTTTTTCTTATGGGAAAGAATTGTACCCGGATGAGTATTGTTTTTAATTTCTATCCCATCACTATCTTTTATCACCCGGCATTCAAGAATTTTGACCCGCTTATCTTTATAAAAGGTATAAGCGCCGGGTTCAGTTGCCAAACCACGGACAAAATTCCTTACATTTTGAGCTGGAAAACCAAAATCGATCATGGCGTTTTCGCTGGTAATCTTCGGAGCTGGGGTTGCTTCTTTGTTATCCTGCTTTAACGGCTGGAAATTTTCATCTGCAAGCAATTCAAGCGATTTCAGGGTAAACGGTCCGGCTTTCTCAGCCAAACGAGAGTAAAGGGAATCGAAGTTTTCATCATCTCCGATAGCCGTTTTTTCCTGAAGGATCATGTCTCCGGTGTCAACCTTATCCTTCAATATAAAACTTGTAAGACCAGTCTCTTTTTCTCCATTGATAATCGCCCAATTGATCGGAGCCGCACCTCTATAAGCCGGCAGCAAAGAACCGTGGATGTTGATCGATCCGAGTCTGGGCAGAGTAAACAATTTCCGTGGTAGAATTTTAAACGCCGCTATCACAAAGATGTCTGCTTTAAGAGTCTCAAGCGATTCATAGAGTTCCTGGCTCTTTAAAGATTTTGGCGTAAAAGTGGCTATGCCGCTCTTCATAGCCTCTGCTTTAACAGGTGTCGGAGCGGTTTTATTCCCACGGGGCAACGGTTCATCGGGACCGGTTACTACCGCCAGAACATCATGTTCACTCTGATTCAGGCACACGAGTATTTTTTGGGCAAACTCAGGCGTGCCCATGAAGACTAACTTCATAATGCAACTGATTACTGTGGAAAAGGTCTCACGCCGCATTGCGAAGCGGCATTTGCGATAGCAGAACTTAAGTAACTTTTTTCAATTTTTTCAATCGTCCGGCAAGCATTGTTCTTGCCAAAGACGTCATACGATCAATAAATAATACGCCGTTCAAATGATCATTCTCATGAAGTATTGCTCTGGCCGTAATACCATCAGCATTTAATTCAAATTGGTTACCATCGATATCCAAAGCCCGCACTCTAACTTTTGCGGGGCGGTCAATTTTTTGATACAGTCCCGGGAAGGATAAACAACCTTCTTCGAACTCAGTCTCTTCTTCGCTGGTCTCAATAATTTCCGGATTAATAAAAACTGTAAGTTTTTTAGTAATATCGACTGTAGATATATCTACAATAAAAACTCTTTTGGTAACACCAATTTGCGGTGCGGCCAACCCTAAACCCTGTGCTCTTCTTAGCGTGTCTATCAAATTAGACACCAAATCTTTGATATCCTGATTGACTTCTTCAACCGGATCACAAGTTTCTCGCAATACCTGGTCGCCATATATAACGATCGACCGTTCTGCCACAGTAACTCCTTAATAATTAACTCTCTACTTTAGCGGCAATCGAAGTTCTTAAAAACTCAAGCTTGGTAGTTTCGCCTATTTTTAAAACAATTCTGCCGCGCTCTTCATCTATGGCAAAGATTGTTCCGAACATGCCGCCGCTTGTTACTACTTTGTCACCTTTTTTCAATTCTTTAAGCAGAGCATCATGCTCTTTTTGCTTTTTTCTCTGGGGGCGGATTAACAACAGGTACATCAGGACAAAAATAAGTCCAAACCAGACCAGAGTAAACATTCCGCCACCGCCGGCACCTTCGGCGCCAGTCATCAAAATTGGCCAATTCACGATTAGCAATTCTCCTTTATATTATCGACTAACTGATCAAAAACTGAACAGTTCCATTTGCTTCTAAAAAAATATAAGCCAAACTTGACATAAAGCCAATATTTTTCTCACAGCCAAAGGCTGTTCTTTTGACTATTCATACAACATTTGGACTTAAATCGCCATATCCTGTTGTTATACAAACAGATAATACAATTGGATTGTTCCCGGTTAAAACAATTGTGGATAAAATAAGTATTAAATTAATATAAAAACTGAACTTTTTGCAGGGTATGATTGTTAAAATTGCAGATCCCTTTCTCCATTTGAACATAGCCCTCGGTTATTTGCAACTCGAGGGCTTTGTTATTTAACAGATTTTTTATTCGGAATCTTTGTAATCAGAATCTGCAGTACCGGAAGTTTCTTTATCTTTTGCGTCAGACTTAAACTTATCGGCTACTTTACTCAGCTTTTTGGCGATACCGGGAATGGCATCGATAATCGTATCCCATTTCCCTTTACCAGCTGGAAGAATTTGAACGCCATCGGGGCTGATAATAATAAACGCCGCCGGTTCTATTTTGGCTCCACCACCACCTCCACCGCCAAAACCGGAACGAGCCTTTTCATCTTCCCCCTGACCGCCACCGGCTCCAAAGCCGACTGAGATTTTTACTATCGGAATTACAGTGGTATCACCTATAGTAACCGATTTGCCAATAATCGTTTCCGATTTGGCAATCTCGCGCAGTTCGCCAACTACGCCTTTTAAAATATCTACTACATTATTGGACATCATGTCCTCCTTATATTAGTTCCTATCGCCAATTTATATATATCTCTTAAGGGTAATCTCCACAGCAGTATAATTGTACGCCAGACAAGTTTGTACAGTGGTAACGATACTCTTCCATTAATAGAAGCAGTCAAGGACTGCCCGGTCCAGTCGGGGTAATAATGAATATGGTTCATTACTCCGGGAACCGCTGCCAATGCCGCCTGATAATAGCCAAACACCTGTCCGGTTATATGAGGGGCATCAAAACCAGCTTCAATATCTGCTTCTAATTCTTCTACTATTAATGAAGAGAGGATATTTTTCATATAGTTGAAAATCTCTTTTAGAATTATCGGGAGGATATTCAATATATCACTGATTGAACGATACTTTTTGTGCTTTTCCGGTTTTTCGGCTTTTTCTCTTTTTGGTTTTTTCTCTTTTTCTTTTTCCTGATCCAGCGAGAATTCTTTTAACTTAATATTGAAGAGGTTCAGCTTGGCTTTTTTGTTTATGAAATCAAGTTCGGGTCCGGTCCGTCCCAGACCGATAAAGAGTAATTTCTTATCGGTACCCCAGACAACCCGTATGCGGATATGCAGCATAAGGATAGCTGTGATAAGCAGAATGAATATGAGTAAGATGTAGATGAGCATAATTTTATGGTTCTGTAGGGGCACGGCATGCCGTGCCCTTACATTTTTACATTACCCAATCTTTCAAAATTCTTCGGGTTTTCTTCATCCAATTCCCATCGTAATGGATTGTTTACAATATATTCACGTATATTATTCAAATCGGTTTCATTTTTAATTTCATGATCATAAAAAGACCGTTGCCATTTGAAATTAACCAACCCTTGTTTATGTATCATTTTAGATGATGTTGTTTTGAAAGCCCCAATTAATTCAGGTAATGGTTTAATTTTCTTGGTAATGACAGGTCGCGACCTGTCACTATGATTTGTATTGGTTACATCATTTATTATAATAATCCCATGAATATGATTTGGCATAATTACAAATTCATCTAAGTCTACATAATGATATTGTTCCTTTAACCACAACCATCTTGCGTATGAAATCTTCCCTGCATCATTCAAAATCATTTCACCATCTTTAATTTCACCAAAAAAACATTCTCTATCTTGTATTACTATTGTAACAAAATAAAACCCTGTCTGGGAATAATCGTAATCTTTTAAACGCAATGATTTACGATTTTGTATATGTGGCTTATTTTTCATTAATATATAAATAATCATTGTAGTGACAGGTTGCGACCTGTCACTACTCCGAGAATTTATTCTATCATAAACTATCTTAACATTAATATAATCCCCAAAACACCCCCTATTTCTTCAACCCCAGGATTTCCCAT
>JBDRQG010000189.1:0-3645 GCA_043826475.1 bacterium | reverse complement strand
GGAGGAACTATCCCAAAGACTTCTGACCTTGTATCAGCAGTGCCGCACAGACGACTGGCGATGGTACGAAGAGGGTCTTACATATTGTAATGCCGTTCTGCCGCATGCTTCACTTATTTGTGGTCAATCCGTTCAAAGTACTGAAATGATTGAAGCCGGACTGGAATCGCTTACATGGCTGGCTGAATTACAGCGAGCTAACAATGGAGGGCATTTTGTCCCTATCGGTTCAAATGGCTTTTATCAAAAAGGTGGTGAGCGCGCCCTCTTTGATCAACAACCTGTGGAAGGTCAGGCGATGGTATCTGCCTGTCTTGAAGCCTATCGAATTACGATGGACGACCGTTGGCGCAAGGAAGCTCAACGCGCCTTTGAATGGTTTCTCGGACGCAACGATCTGAATCTTTCGATCTATGACTCAGCTACAGGTGGATGTCGCGATGGTCTGCATCCCGATCGACCAAATGAAAACCTCGGTGCGGAATCTACCCTTGCATTTCTCCAGTCTTTGCTGGAATTGCGCCTAGCCGATAACACTTTTTTGACCAGGAGACATAATCAAGATGATCAATACCTATCCCGAACTTCTTCAGCGGCACAAACTCAACCCGATCTTAGCAGCATCTAATTGGCCCTATCCCGTCAATAGTGTGTTCAATCCGGGGGCAACCTTGTTGGCTGATGGCACAACGCTCCTTTTATGTCGTGTAGAGGATCGGAGTGGGCTTTCTCATCTATGTGCCGCCCGTTCAGCCAATGGCATCGATGGCTGGCGGATTGATCCACAACCGACTATGAGCCCGGATCCGGAAAATTTTCCTGAGGAGATTTGGGGAATAGAAGATCCTCGCATCACTTATGTTCCGGAATTAAAGCAGTACATCATTGTTTATACCGCTTTCACTCGTGATGGACCAGGAGTTGCACTCGCGACTACTGAAGATTTCCACGAATTTAATCGTCATGGGATTATCATGTCCCCGGAAGATAAGGATGCAACTCTGCTGCCGCACCGCATTGATGGAATGTGGGCGCTGATTCATCGACCGGTAAGTTCCCGCAGAGCGCACATGTGGATTTCTTACTCGTCCGATTTGACTCATTGGGGAAACCATAAAATTATGCTGGAGGCTCGACATGGCGGTTGGTGGGATGCACACAAAATTGGTTTATCGTCTCCTCCTATAGAAACCCCGAAGGGCTGGCTGGTATTGTATCATGGCGTGCGCCAGACTGCGGCAGGAGCGATTTATCGACTTGGGCTTGCTCTGTTCGACCTGAAAAATCCTGAGTTGTGCCTCAAAAGAGGGAGTCAGTGGATCTTTGGTCCCGAAGAAGCCTACGAGTTGTACGGTGATGTCGGACATGTAGTTTTTCCATGTGGCTTTACTATTCTTCCCGATGGCGATACGATTCATTTCTATTATGGAGCCGCTGACTCGAGTATAGCTCTGGCTACCGGTAGTATGAAGGCTATGTTGGATTGGCTTGAAAAAGACAACTAAATAGGGAAGAACCCAGGACGATCCTGCCATTATTACAAGGTAAAGTAGGGAAGAACCCTTTAGCGGTTCTGCCACACACCTTGTGTGGTTTATTGCATAATTCGTATTAAGCACTATGGTGGTCTAAGTCTCACCAAGAAAAGCTGTGTGGATTTTCTCCAAACCAATCTTTTCGTAGAACTTTATCGCCCCTTGATTGGCAAATGAAGTGTAGAGGGTGAAGTACTTGATTCCGTTTCACTTGAAGAAATCTTTACACAGGGCAAGGACAGCATTGAGGCCGTCTTCAGGTTGTAATTTGCGAATTGTAATCATTTTGTTACCAAATACTGTATTTCTCGATAAAAGCATTGTTTATAAAGTAGTGATAAATGGAATATAAAGTTACAATCATCCAAATAAATCTGATCGCTCAGAAATATTTTTTATTGTAAAGATATCAAATTTGCGACATATATTTTTTTCTTTAATATAAGATAAAACTTGACTTTTAACGTCCTCTGAATTTACAAGTAACCAGATCTCTAATTTCTCAAATAAATCTAAAATTACTTTAACTTGATCTACATCAATAAGACCCATCTTAACTCTTTCTGGAAAACTTGCAACTCTATCAACTAAAATCTGATGAAGTAACTTCACCCTATAGCAGATATTTTCAAATCTTAAATGTGCAAAATCCCCATAAAATCTGTATTCTAAACCGCTGAAATCCATTAAAAGGTTAAATCCCATAGGACTCCCTAATCGATAAATATCTCGATCCCCACTATTATCTATAGGATTGTAAACGGCATTTTTTGAAAATAAATATGCAATTTTTAATTGATCAATTGGAACATCTGATCCTCTTTCAGGTGTTGTTTCATATATAGCCTTATCAATTGCATCAGTTGCCTTTGCCTCAAAGTTCTTACCAGTATACTTGATTGTGTCTAATCCTGATATATTAAATGATAATGTATCTTCTTCTTTCTGGAAAGGGATAACATATTTATTGAATCCTAACATTAAACCATATTCCATTTGAACATTTGCATTTGCATACTCAACTTCTTTTTTCTTTTCGTTATTAAGTAATATGATACAAAATTGAGATGTGATGATTTTCGAACAGATTTTTGAGCAAAAGACTAGTTGTGCTGGTTTAATACTTGTACCAGCTTCTTCTGGGATAATATCATTACTTTCAAGTATTCTACGGATAAAATCTTTTTCCATAGAACTTTTCTCAAAACTGTATCCTATAAAGCATGATCTTGTTGAAGAAAAGGCAAAGCCACATCTTGGTAAGCCAACAATACAATGCTCATTTGTTTTGATTGTTTTATCCATTATTATTACTTTCTATGACTCAAGATCCATTTCTTCATACAAAGTAGAGTAGACTCATCTTGTTCATCCGCCAACTATTTATATTTACATCAATAAATTGATTATAATGGCTTTGAATCTTATTTGCAATAGAAAAGATAAATAAAGGGCAGACGAGGGCGTCTGCCGCTCACATGTATTTTATTAACAATAGAAAACAGCTTAATCAATATAAAAAAAGCCAGGAATTACATCCCAGCTTTTCGAATTCAATATTTATAAATCAATTACACCGAGGGTCTCGTATGTAACGCAATAGCACTTTCATTCAGGATGGTTTGTTTTTTCTCGGCGCGACGGCGTGCTAAATCATCCAGAATCGTTTTTCTAACCCGTATCGATTTGGGGGTCACTTCAACCAGTTCATCATCTCTGATCCATTCCATCGCCTGCTCCAAGGTCATCTTGCGGGGGACATCGAGTTTTACAGCAATATCCTTTGTGGATTGTCTATGGTTGGTCAGGTTTTTCCGTTTGGTCGGGTTGCAGGTGAAATCCATACTCCTGGAGTTTTCGCCGACAATCTGGCCGGCATAGATCTTTTCCGTCGGTTCGATGAAGATCACCGACCGCTCTTGCAGCCCTTCCAGAGCATAGGCTGTGGCGGTACCGGTTTCGATACTGATGACCGAGCCCTTGCTGCCCTGCGGAATCTCGCCGCGCCAGAGACCATAACCAACGAAGCGGGAGACCATGATCCCGAGACCGCGGGTATCTGTCAGAAACTCCGACCGATATCCGATCAGGCCCCGGGTCGGGATTTCGA
>JBDRQG010000188.1:0-2951 GCA_043826475.1 bacterium | reverse complement strand
CCTAATTATTACATTCGCAATCTCAAAAAAGAGGAACTGACACAGGTTACAAATTTGCCGCACCCTACACCACAGCTAAAGGATGTTCAAAAAGAACAGATTCGCTATGAACGGGCTGATGGAGTCCAGCTTACTGCGACTCTTTATCTCCCGGCGGGCTATAAATTAGAGGATGGCCCTCTTCCGGTTTTAATGTGGGCTTATCCTCAGGAATACAAAAGCGCTGATGCCGCCGGACAGGTGACCGATTCTCCCTATCGGTTTGTAAGAGTCGGTACTTATTCTGCCAAGGTATTTCTCGCTATGGGCTATGCTATTCTCGATGATCCCTCAATGCCCATAATCGGCGAAGGGGATGAGGAACCCAATGATACTTATGTTGATCAATTGGTTGCCAGTGCTCAGGCAGCAGTTGATGAGTTAGTCCGAAGAGGTGTGGGTGATCCCAAAAGAATGGCAATTGGAGGACACTCTTATGGGGCTTTTATGGCGGCCAATCTTCTGGCTCATTCTGATTTGTTTAAACTTGGTATAGCACGGAGTGGAGCTTATAATCGTTCCCTTACACCTTTTGGCTTCCAGTCCGAAGAGCGTACTTTCTGGGAAGCTCCCGAAGTATATTTTGAAATGTCGCCCTTTATGCACGCCGATAAAATCAATGAACCGATTCTTCTGATTCACGGCCTGGCTGATAACAACAGCGGAACATACCCGCTTCAAAGTGAAAGATTCTACGCCGCTTTAAAAGGCCTTGGAGCCACGGCTCGCCTGGTAATGCTTCCTAATGAAAGTCACGGCTATCAGGCTCGTGAATCTATATTACATTGTTTATATGAAATGAATGACTGGCTCGATAAATATGTAAAGAATGCTGAGTGATATAATTAATTTAGGAACCAGAACTCAATCTTAGAGTATTGCTTTAAATATCAGGCGTAACGCTATATTTTATAATTATATTTTAGAGATGTGATTGTCGTAAATGGCTATTGCATTACATATTTTAAACCCACCATTCCGGGGCCAGACGCTGGGTGATCTCAACAATCTCCCGGTCGATGGAGTTAAGCGCTCCTCTTTGAATCAACCCTTCAAGGGCGTCATTGAGGAGAGTCAATTTATCACGGATAGGAACCGAGGCGGGATAATATTCATTATTAAAGAAAATTCTATAGCGGTTGCGATCTTTTTCCGACTCAAGCATTTTCCCGATTGTCTTTTCTAATTTTTTGCCCTTTAGATTCTCCAGTTTTTCCTTAGGTGATGTCATAAGAACGATAGTTGTATCCAGAGAATTATGGCATTCAAAGACCATCTTCCAGCATTCGGTGATTCCGAGAGAATTGATGGTCAGGACATTAACCGAGATTGTTCTGTTTTCCGAATCGGCTTTGACCCCTTTCAGGAAGGGGAGATAAATATTATCAGTAATCGAACCAAAGGCGCTTATCCCACCTGCAAAAGGGTCATCGATAATATCATGAATAGTAAAATAGGGTTTCTGCTGGAAGCGGGCATCCTGAATCATTATCAATTCTTCTTCGGTATAATGAAAACGGTTCTCCCATAGTTCTTTTGGTGAAGCCCCTTTTTTGGTAAGGGAGGAATGGCTGGTGAGCATACCGAGGGCTTGTCCGCCTCGCCAAACAAGGGGGAGAACCCCCACAGCCCATTCCGCCGATCCGCCAACTTCACCGATCATACAATTCAATGATCGACCGTTAGGGAATTTTAAATCATCCAAACCTAATATTAAAGAGGGGTAAAGGTCGCCGTCGGTATCATATGGAATCGCAACACCAGCTTTATTTAACTCATCCATAGCTGGATGATGCCGTCTGCGATCAATAAAAAACGAGCTGAGTTTTTTGAGATTTGAGTGCCCGTATGATTCGGCGATAATTTTTGCCGATTCGATAAGAGTTTTATTACGCGGGTTAAATTCAGGGAAATAAGCTCCACTCATCCAGCGCTGAACATAAATATCCGGGATATGCCGCTTAACCTGGGCTTCTATAAGAAAAAGGGCTGTCAAACTTGAATGCAAGCCTTTTACGGATTTGGTTGTGCCATCGATAACATCATTGCCCATCGATAACAACGAAACATTGGTGGGCATATCGCCGCCATAGGTTTCTCGATGCTTCTTTTTACCAAATAAGGCTCCAACAGCAATGGTTGGATTTCCACCAACCTCTTTGCCTGGTTTGGCTCTGACACCTTCAGTTAATGTAGATTCGATCAGAACTTCTTCCCCGACTGGAAGGGTTTCAGTGGTAAGCTGCAGAACCTCCGACATAACCTGAGCGGCTGTTCTGTCGTTGGCTCTTTTAAGTTCGTTTATTAATTCCTTGGTCCTTTTTTCTTCAGGAACTTCGTTAAGGCTTCCCCGTCCATGAACACCAACCGCAACAGCTGATAAAGCTCCGGAAAGGATGACCGATTCCCTCAATTTTCTGTTCCGGAAGGCTCCTAAATTGGATTCCTTGTTCTGAGTGTCGTCAAGAACAATTATTTCGCCTGATATCAGTGAAATATCATATAACTCACAGATAGAACTGTGGGTTAGATTGAATTCGATTATCTTGTCTTTGGAAAAGGGGAAAGATTTTAATTTTCCTTTATATTGCATTCTTTGATCGGCGACGTCAAATCTTAATGTTTTACTCATGTATTTTTCCTGACTTAGGATTATTCAATAACCGCTAATCCCTGATTTTATAAGTTATCATGGTCAAGAAATAACGCAATTGGGATCAGATTGCAAGTGAAAACATCTGGGAGTAATAATATTAAAAAGATAATTATTGTATATAATTTATAAAAATACCCATGGTACCGAAAGTCCTTGCCATTGCTGACTCCCTTAACTATTATTTCAAGACTTACAGGTATTACTGAATTTTCAGGGAAATATCTGTGTAAAATTTAAATACGATGCTTTAAAATAT
>JBDRQG010000187.1:0-3041 GCA_043826475.1 bacterium | reverse complement strand
TATCTCAGAAATAAAGTTTTTTTTATAAGAATATTAGCAGGGTATAATACTCAATAAAACGGGCAATACCCGTTGACTAATGGACAATTTTGGGTATATTGGGTTATACAAATTTAACATGCGGGTTTATTATGAGAAGAATATGTATTTCCCATATTATTTTTCTGATGCTTTGTTTCATATACAACAGCTGTGATTTATCTCCAACCAGGAGTAAAAAGTCCCAGGTCACACCTATTGAAATTCAAATAGAAAAGACCCACTCTACAATAATGGGTACTCAAGAGACAGTTGATGTAACAGTCAATAGTGGTCGGGATGACGTTTTAGGTTTTAATATTTTACTTGCTTATGATGCATCAGCCCTTGCATTTCAGTCAGCTGAACCTGGAGATATATTCGAAGAATGTGATTGGGATTACTTCACTTACAGATATGGAATGGATGAAAGTTGTAATAACATCCATCAAAGCGGTATGATCAAAATTATTGGAATTACAGACTTAGATGTGAGTGTTGCAACTTGTAACGGAACCCCACCATATAGATTATTTACTCTTAATTTTCTAACTTCTAGTGATCCAGTATATGATTGTATGTATCTTCCAATTCGCTTCTACTGGTGTGACTGTGAAAGTAATTCAATTCTTTATCATAGCTATTCTGATATTTCTGATCCATATTCTAATACTCTGGGAATTTCCAGGTATGTTTATGATTTCGAAGGATTTGAAATCACCGATAATGAACATACCTTTCCATATTATTTTGGGGCTCCTGATGATCCTTGTATGGAAGGCGAAAATATACCTCAAAGGCATATTGATTTCATAAATGGCGCAATTGACAATGTCTGTACCGATTCAATTGATGCAAGAATTGGTGATCTCAATATGAACGGTATCGCAAATGAAATTGCTGATGTAGTTCTATTTTCTGATTATTTTGTCTACGGAACATCTGTCTTCTCTGATATACGTTATCAATTTGCCGCCTCAGATGTAAACCTTGACGGTATAACGCATGGAGTCGCTGACCTTGTTTACCAAATAAATATCATTATTGGTAATGCCCTTCCCTATGAAGCTGTTCAGGGTACCGATACAGCCAATTTCTATGTAAACAATAACATCCTGAATGTTTCAGGGACAGAGATGGGAGCTGCATTTATAATAATCGAGGGTAATGTAACACCGCAGTTACTTAATGATCAGATGGTGATGAGATATAGCTATGATGAAGAAAATGACGTGACTAGAACATTAATTTATTCATTTGAAGGTAAATATTTTGAGGGCGGGAATCTGTTATTGTTAAACGGTAATATTAAAAGCATAGAAATGGCTACATCTATTGGTAAAATAATCTTTATCCAAATTGAAGGTCAATAATATGATAATGAAAACATCAATTAATATAATTACACCCTGTTTAATATTAGTAGTAGTCTTACTTTCAGCGGCATTCGCCCAGTCAACTCACAACCGTCCCCCAAAGTTTGTGGAAGTTCCTGATAGTATAATGACTGGTTCTCATTGCGACCTCTTTACCACTACCGTCAAAGCCAAGAGCAGAATCCTTTTCCCTGATCCTGATTATGGAGCAATCCGGTATAAACTAATCTCCGGCCCGGGTGAAGTTGATGCCCGAACAGGTGTCTGGACATATCAACCAACTTTTAGAGATGCTGGTGATACTCAAACAGTAGTGATTGCTGCCGTGCAAGGTAAATTGATTACCGTTGGCAGTGATGCCTGCGAATTTAATATTATCGTCGTAAATAATTCTCCTCAAATTGGATTCCCTCTTCATAATTGTGGAGAAACATTTTATCATCCGGTACCGGGATTATTCTCTCAGGAATTTTATGTATTTGACAGAGACAATTGTGAAAGAAAAAGAGTCTATATTGAAGATATTTATCCCACACCTACCGGTGAATATTCATTAATCCCAAATTATGTTAACATTGATTTTCAACAAGAAGACGCAAATAAAATTTTCCATGTAACTCTGGCTGTGAGAGACCATTTTGAAACTTCAAGATGTGAATTTTATGTTAGTACATATTTTGATACTCTCCCCGAACCCTATGAAATCCAAATTGAAAAAACCCATAATACCTTTCAAGGTGGTCATGAATATGTTGATGTTACCGTCAACAAAGGGACAGAGAATATGCTCGGTTTTGATCTTTTGATTGCCTATGATGCCTCAGCTCTCTCATTTCAAACGGCAACTGAAGGAGATATTTATAACGAATGTGACTGGGAATATTTTACTTACAGGTATGGAGCTAATGGTAATTGTGGAGAAAATTTACCAAGCGGTATGATTCGTATTGTCGGTATAGCAGAAACAAACAATGGACCATATCATCCTGCATGCTTTGGCTCATCACCCTATACTTTATGCACAATTAATTTTCTTGTTACTGATGAGAGAATTTATGAATGCCAGTATGTGCCTATCCGTTTTTATTGGTGCGATTGTGATGATAACAGCGTAGTGTATAAAAATCAAGGCGTTTACCCCATTTTAGATATTCAAGGGATATCAAGAAGTTTATATGATTTTGAAGGATCTGAGGAGATATCAGATGTAAATTATGGACTTCCAGGTTATTTTGGAGCTCCCACTGTACCCTGTATGGAAGGTGGCGATGCCTCTACCCGTTTTATAGATTTTATCAATGGCGGAATTGATATAGCTTGTGCTGATTCGATTGATGCAAGAGGTGATCTAAATCTCAATGGTATTGCCAACGAAATCGCTGATGCTGTTCTCTACACTAATTACTTCGTGTATGGTCTTGGAGTATTTTCAAACTATCAATCTCAGATTCCAGCTTCAGATATCAACGCGGATGGCCTTACACTCTCCGTTCCGGATTTAGTATATTTAATTAACATCATAAGGGGTGATGCTGTCCCTGATCCAAATTCACTGGGGATTGATACAGCTCAGATATATATTAATAATAGTGTTTTAAATGTTACCGGAATTGATATGGGAGCAGCCTTTATAATTATCGAGGGCAA